>JAVBUL010000053.1:0-12373 GCA_031555415.1 Lachnospiraceae bacterium
AAAATACTTTACAAAATTGTTAATATATGGTAATATTTATTAAAAGTAAAAGGCACAATTGTAGAAATACAATCTCGCAAAGCCAGAGCCGTATGGGATAAGTGAAAATGAGACATAATAGGAACATATGAAGACATAATATTCTATATCTTAGGTCGATCGGTTGCAATTATTATAGATGGATTTCCATCTGTTTTAATTGCATTTTTATTATAGAAAAAGGATGGTGATGTTTATTGAGGGGTTAAAAAGTTATTGTAATAGGCACATACAAAAACATATATGCTATGTAATAATGGACGTTGAAAGCACAAATATGTTTTTGAACGGAAAAACTATAGAATTTTATGAAAGAGGAAGAGGTTGAAACCATGGAAAAACTTAAGAGAATTAGTGCATTCTTAATAGCCAGTATCGTATTTATAACACAAATTTTCAATACATTATCAGTCTATGCAGATAATACAACTGAAAGCAATTATCTTGCTATAGAGGCAAATAGTACTAATATAAACGCAAGTAAAATAAATATAGACGGAAAAAGAAAAGAAAGTAATAGCATTTCAGATCTAAAACAGGGGATACTATATTTATTAACAGACAATACGCAAGAGTATGACAATTTCAATTTTGGAAATACTGAGTATTCAAATGAAAATCCATTATACTCTTATAACAGTATTGCCATTAATGCAAATCAAACAACGTTAAATAATGTTATTGTTTCTGAAAAGGATATAAATATTTCATGTACAAACCTAACAAGTAGTGAATTTATTATTTTATATTCATGTTCAGGAAACATAACAATAAACGTTAATAAAGCAGAGTTTAATGGTATAATTTATGCACCAAAAGGAATAGTGACAATCAATGCTTCAGATGTAAAACTAACAGGTTCTATTATTGCAGATAAAATTAATATTGGTGCAAATAATCTTAGCATAACACCAAATGAGTTCAGTGAACAAATGTATGAATTTTTATATACATTGAGAAATGATTCATACATGGAGATGGATGCATATATTGATGAAAATGATTTATATGTGGAAAGTAGATGTACAGATGAATTAACATCAATGGATATCTATGTTAGGTATGATAATGACAACGAATTTAAAATGATAGGCACAATTAAGGGGAATGAAGGTTATATTGAAGATGTTTCATTTAACGATTATCTTGATATTATTGCAGTAGGCAAACTACGTTACAATACTATATCTGAATCTAATCTTGTTACACTTACTTATGATGAAGAAGGTGAACTAATCGCAACTAATAGAGATAGTGACGAAGATGGCATTGAAGACGGTATCGAAATTTTCTATTTAAAAACAGACCCATATAGTAAAGATACTGATAATGATGGAGTTGATGATGGTATTGAAGTTTTTTATTTGAAAACAGATCCTCTTACGATAACAGCAGATGAAGATTTTGATAATGATGGAATATCTAATTTAGAAGAAATTAAAAATGGAACCAACCCTTATTTAAAAGATAGTGATTTTGATGGATATGATGATAAAGTAGATACTGCTCCATTACAATATAATAAAAATGCAAATACAGATATTGATTATACAGAGAAATTAGTATTAGGACGTTTTGATAAGGTTATAACAGTATCTGATTCGGAAGGAAGATTGAATCAATATATCTATAACTTTATTAGTAAAGATGTTTTGCTAGAGACTTCAAATAATATGGTAACGACTTATCATTATAATCTGGATAGAAAAGTGACTGCATCGATTCAATATTATAACGGTGAGTATTTAGCCAATATGTATACTTATCAAGATGAATTAATTACTTCTGTGTCAAACAGTAACTATATTTATCAATTTAAGTATGATGATAATTATGTATTAACAGATGTGTTTTTAAATGATATTTGTTTAGAATCGTATTATAGTGAAGATGAAATTGATACTACATCATTAGGAAATGATACGGTTCTTAGTAAAACTAAAAGTAACGATACAACAGTTATGAATATCAATGGTATTGATAAATATAAAATAAGTTTTGATGCTGATTCTAAAACAAGAACATATGAGAATTTAGATAATGGCTTTGTTTATAATATTGTTTATGATAATAATAATAAAATGGTTTCACTTTATACGAATACAGACTTTGTTATTGATTATTTGGAAGATGAAGATGAGACAAAGATATCATATACCTTTGGGGATATAACTTTTTCACAAATAAATAAAGCATATTTTGATGAAAGCGAAAATTATATCGTTTCTACTGAATTGATTTCAGGAGCACAATTAGAGCTTTTTGAAAAGTCTGAAGATATTGTTGTACAACGTTTAATTACAGATAATAATGTTTTTGATACAGAATATAATTATTTGGATTCTATAGTTGAAAGTATCAAGTATAGTAACGAAGAAACAATCAAATATTCATATAATGAATTAGGTGATATTAGTGAAATATTTGAAAATAATATAAAATCGGTTAGCTATACTTATGATGATTTAAGGCGTATTATTGTAGAAAAGAATCATAAAAATAATGTCTTTATAGAATATAGTTATGATAAATATAATAATATTACATATAAGAGAATTTATAGCTTTGAAAATGATACTAAAGGTGAATTAATTAGTGAAAATAGTTATGATTATCAAGATGAATGGGGCGATTTATTAACCTCTTTTAATAATGAGAGAATAGAATATGATCAAATCGGAAATCCACTTAGTTATATTAATGGTAAATCATTAGAATGGGAAGGAAAGCAGTTATCAGGAGTTAAGGAAAGTAATCAAGAAGTTAAATATACATATAATGACGAAGGCTTTAGAATTAGTAAAACTATTAATGGAATTACAACTTGGTATAATATTGAAGGACAAGATATTATTTCGGAAATAACAGGAGACGAAGTTGTATGGTATATATATGATAACTATGCTACCATTTTAGGTTTTATATATAGTGACAATACTTATTATTACGTTAAGAATGCTACAAATGATGTTATTGGTATAAATGACGAAAATGGTGAGTCTTTATGTAAGTATAGTTACGATGCATGGGGGAATGTATTAAATATAAGCGGAGATATAGAATTAGGTTCTAGGAATCCTTTTAGATATCGTAGTTATTATTATGATGAAGAAAGCGGATTTTATCATTTAAGAAGCAGGTATTATGACAGTACAACTGGAAGATTTATAAACGCGGATAGTTCGGAAATGTTGGTGTATAGTAACAATAATTATAATTTGTTTGCGTATTGTTATAATAATCCAGTAAATTTTGATGATGCATCAGGAAGGGCAGCTACAAAGATTTATGTTATGTCGTTGCCAGAGTGGGAAGTAGCTGCAAAAAATATCGCAGATAACTTTATGGTTTATTTTAGAGGAAATACTCCAACAACATATTTGATAAGTAATAATATGAATGAGTATGAATCAAAATGGAACGCTATGTCAGGATATGACATTGTTGTCTTTAATACACATGGTTCTCCGATAGGATTGTATAATGAAGTAGAAGCGAATAGTATTAAAGATAGTGATGTTTTAACAATTGATGAAATAAAGAAACTAAAATATAAATCACTAAAATTACTACTAATAATAGGATGCAATGCGGGACACTGGAATTATATTTGGGAAAATGTAGCTTGGGCTTTTTCTACTAGAATTTCTGGTTATGTTGTTGCAAGCGATGGAACAGTATTAATTTCGGGTATAAGTTTTTACTCTAATCAAACAGCAAGTTTTGAATCAACACAAATTGATCCATTCTATTCTTGGTGCAATCTGAAAGCAAAAAGCACTCCTCGAAAAAATTATGGTTGGGTAGTTTATAGAGTGTTGGCAAACGGAAACTATTGGAATTTAAAAACAGGACTAAAAACTATTACAGTAGAAAGTTTAATGAATTTTATGAAGACTTATAATTTATATAAATAGAATTTATAAAAACAGAAAGGAATGAGAGTTATAATGAAAAACAATAAAAAAATATTCATAGTAATGGTAGCGTTACTAATTGTTGTTATACCAATCATATTATTATCTTTAAAAGAGAGTAAAAATCCAACGGAAAATAACACAGAAAGTACAAGTAAGGAAAAAGAAGCAAGCAAAGAGAATGAAACTACTGTTGTATATAGTGTTGAGGATAATGCAACCATCTTGAAAAGTACTACACTATTAGCACCTATCACTAATGAAGAAAATTCTCAAAATAAAGGCTTACTTTCCAAGAGTGAAAGAAACAAAATAATAAGTTTCACAGAAAATTTGACTAAGCAAACATTATTAGATTCAGATGATGGTGAAAATATCATTTGTTCACCTCTTAGTTGCTATAGTGCATTATCAATGTGTGCACAGCTAACAGATGGAGAATCAGAAAGCCAGCTCCTATCAGTGCTAAATGTAGAAGATTTAACTGAATTGCAAAAAGTAAATAGCAATATATTAAAAAATTTAAGTTTTAAGCTTAGTGACAAAGAAGAAGAGCTATCTTTTGCAAACTCATTTTGGATAAATTCAGAACAAATAGATCCAAATGATAAAGAACAAGTGAATCTAGAATGCTTAGATTTACTAGCAGAATATTATAATGCAGATACCATTACTGCGGAGTTTAGCAAAGATAACGCTGCAAAGGCAATGTCTGGGTGGGTATCTGAAAAAACAAAGAATTTATTAAATATACCACCTGAAAGATTTAGTGATATTAATAATTCAATGGCTAGTATAATAAATACAATATATTATAAATCATCTTGGGAAAGAGCATTTTTAGAAGGTGGAACAAAAGAAGGATCTTTTTATTTAGAAAATGGAAAAACTGTACAAACAAAGTATATGACAGAAAAAGAAGCCGGACAACTTTATGAAGATGAAGATTGCATAGTATATAGTAGAAAATTAGAAAATGGTACAATGCATTTTATACTTCCAACAGATGATATCAATATTAAAGATTTGTTTTTGCAAGAAAATTATATTAATGATATCTTAGGTAAAATTGAGAAAGATTCTTACTACTATGATAAAGTGGATTTAAGAATTCCCAAATTTAATTTTAAATCAAAATTTGATTTAAAAAAAAGCATGCAAAGCTTAGGAGTAGAGGATATATTTGGTGCAAAAGCAAATTTTAGTAGATTTTCAAATCAAGAAATGTATGTAAGAGATATTCTACAAGAAGCGAGAATTGTGTTAGATGAAAAGGGATGTACAGCGGCAGCTTATACCTTTCTTGCAGTTGCGACAGGCTTTGATGAAAATAAGCTTGTTGAATTTTATTTAGACAGACCATTTGGATTTATCATAGAATACGAAGGAGTACCATTATTTGTAGGAATTGTAAATAATCCAAATGATTAGTATTATTAGAATAATATTATAGAAAAGACAAACATGAAAAAGATCATCAGCTATGTCGTATATTAGGCTGCTGATCTTTTTTAAATATGGAACTGTTCAAAACTATTTTTATTAGAAATAGTAATTTGACATATAGCCGGTGCAGTGATATTATTTTATAGAAACATACAAGAGTAGATATTTAAGCGTAATTGATTGGAGAAATTGTAATGAGCATTAATACAAAAAAAATAGCAATAACAGGTTTGCTTATGGCAATTATATGCATAACAACAATGTTTTTTAAAATACCAATACCAGGAGGATATGCACATATAGGAAATGCATTTATATTTTTAGCATGTTTTGTGTTAGATAAAAGGGATTCTACAATTGCTTGTGGAGTGGGTTCGGCAATGGCGGACTTGCTTGGCGGTTGGTATATGTGGATTATTCCTACATTAATTATAAAAAGTATAATGGGATTTGTTATAGCATTGCTTATGTCAAAGACATTTAATATAAAAGGATTTAAAACAGCGTTTGCGCTTATAATGGGAACAGTGGTTATGGTGATAGGATATGTTGTTTCAGGGATAATCATTATGGATTCATTTGCAGCAAGTTTGACACAAGTACCAGGATTAGTACTTGAAGATATTGTAGGGATTGTGATATTCTATATTGTGGGAGCGATGTTAGTGAAATCAGGAGCAATAAAAATATTTGGAGTTAAATGTAGGAGTTAATATGTCACATAATAATCAAAAGAAAATGGCTGTAATAAATGATATTTCTGGGTTTGGACGTTGCTCGATTGCAGTGTCTATTCCTATTATATCCTATATGGGAATTCAATCTTGTCCTGTACCAACTTCAATTTTCTCAAATCACACGGGTTTTCCTGAATTCTTTTTTGATGACTATACGGATAAAATGCAGGATTACATAGATAATTGGAAAAAGCTTGATTTGCATTTTGAAGGAATCATGACGGGCTTTTTAGGCTCAAAAAGACAGATTGAGATAGTAGAAAAGTTTATTAAGGACTTTAAAGATGAAAAAACCATTGTTATAGTGGACCCGGCTATGGGGGAAAATGGAAAACCTTATCAAACATATACAGATGAAATGTGTATGGAAATGAAGAAACTAGTAAAGTATGCAGATATTATTACACCTAATATAACAGAATGTTGTATGCTTACAGATACACCATATAAAAAAGATAACTGGACAAAGAGGGAGCTTTATTCTATGGTAAGGAAGTTAAATAATTACGGTGTAAGTAAAGTGGTTATATCAGGAGTGGATATGGGGAAATATATTGGAAATATCATCGGAGAAATAGGATGTGAACCAAAGGTTGTAAAGCATGAAAAATCTGGAGATTATAGGTCAGGTACAGGCGATATTTATGCGGCAATAATTGCATCAGATGCTGTAAAAGGTTTGGATTTTGAAGAGTCTGTTAGGAAGGCATCATTATTCGTGAAAAAGTGTATTGCTGCAACTGAAAAGCTTGACATTCCTAAGACTGATGGATTATGCTTTGAGGAAGTGTTATATACATTAGCAAGAAAATAAATATAGAATTGAGGTATTTGAAATGCAGAAAGAAATGACAATATTATATGAAGTTCATAATAATTTATATGTAAATATAACAAATCGATGCTCAAGTGCATGCGTATTTTGCTTGAGAAATAATAGAGATAGAATGGAGAACTCAGGAAGCTTATGGTTAGAGAGAGAACCATCGGTAGAAGAAGTTAAGAAGGAATTTGAAAAGTTTGACTTAGAAAGGTATGGAGAAGTTGTATTTTGCGGATTTGGAGAACCAACAGAGCGTATAGATGACCTTGTTAAGTTAGCTGGGTATGTAAAAGAAAAATATGGTAAAAGCATACGTGTAAATACAAATGGTCAAGGAAGCTTAATAAATGAAAAGGATATCGCACCGATGTTTGAAGGTGTTGTAGATACAATATCTATAAGCTTAAATACCCCAAATGAAGAAAAGTATAATGAAATAGTAAGAAGTGTTTTTGGAAACAAGGCATATAAGGCGATGCTTGATTTTGTTAGAGAAGTTAAAAAATATGTACCAAATGTAGTTTTGTCTACAGTTGATACAACTATAACAAAAGATGAAGAAAGTCAGTGTCAGAAGATTTGCGATGAATTAGGTGTAACATATCGTATACGACCATATGAGGACTAGGACGAAAAGTATGAAGATAATATTAGCATCAAAATCACCAAGAAGAAAAGAACTTCTTGCTCAGATAGGTTTGGAGTTTGAATGTGTGGTGAGTGACAAGGAAGAAGTTATATCATCAAGTGTTCCAAAGGAAGTAGTAGAGGACTTGTCTTTGCAAAAAGCAGAAGATGTATTTAGTATAGTTAGAGCAGAGAGTGAAGATGAGATTATAATTATAGGAGCAGATACTGTGGTTTCACATATGGGAAGAATTATGGGTAAACCAAAGGATAGGGAAGATGCTTGTGATATGTTGGGTGAGCTTAATAATAAGTGCCATGAAGTATGGACCGGTGTGACTATAATTAGTTTAGTAAATGGAGAAAAAAAGTCAGAGACATTTTCTGTAATGACAAAGGTGTATATGTTTGAAATGTCAGAAAAAGAGATAAATGAGTATGTTGATAGTGGCGAACCAATGGACAAGGCAGGAGCATATGCTATACAAGGACTTTGTGCAAAGTTTATAGAAAAAATAGAAGGCGACTACAATAATGTAGTGGGCCTTCCGATATCGGCGGTATACAAGAATATAAAAAATTTTATAAAATAAAATATATCTTTAGGATTTATTGAAGTTTTGTCTAAATTGCTTTGGTGTATACCCGGTAACATCTTTAAATTGACGGGTAAAATGTTCTTTATTTTCATAGCCGCATCGTGATGCAATGTCTGTAATGGAGTCGTAATTATTTTGAAGAAGATGACGTGCAAATTCAATGCGGCTTTCTATAATATCACGCATTATTGAAACTCCAAAAAGCTGTTTGTAAATATGTTGAAAGTAGGATGTACTTATATTTAGAGTTGAGGCAATGTCATCTACTGACATATTGTTATCAAAGCTACTATAATTATAGATTCGATTTCGTATTTCATTGAAGGCTTGTCGGTATCTATTCATTTTATCGGAGAAATTGCTTTCAATGTTGTAAATATCACTAAATTTGTAAAAAGTAGAACGTAACATGGAATCAATTATCTGCTCATGATGTATTCCTTCTTGACGAACTTCCTTGTATAAGTTGGCAAGCATAGATGATATTTCATTTGCATCGCGTATGACCATAGGGGTGTTTAGAGGAATATTTAAACTCTTTAAAAATTCATCAGCACATTCGCCGTCAAAGTGCATCCAATCGTCAATGTATGGACCGGTATATGTATAATAACATTGAGGTATATTTTTATCAAATAGTACAAAAGCAGGCTCGGTAATGTCAATATATTCTCCGTCTACAAGAAGTCTTACATTTGATTTTATGTATAAGAAAAGATAGGTATCTATTCCTGATGTTCTTTCGATAAAAATACCATTTGGGTGAGTTGTATTATAACCAATACTATGAATTTTTAGTAAGTTTTCCACTTGTAATACCTCCATTTATTAATATTTTTGGCTTATTAAATATATATCATAAAAAGCAGAAAAAATCAATTATGAAACAGTTATTATCATTGAAAATGTATAGAAGTATATTATAATTGTTATACGGATAAACAAATAGGAAGGGCGCGATAAGATGAAGAAAAAACGTGATATGACAGCAATGAGATGGTTTTATTCATATTTAAAAAAATATAAGTTGAAAATGTTTTTAGGTTTATTAATGGTTACGGTTTCATCAATACTTGCAATCGTAAATCCAAAGGTGTCAAAATACATAGTGGATGAAATTATTGGCGATGGAAGTGATATAAAAACCAATTTATTGCCTAAGTTTATAATTATTATGATTGCAATAACTGTTATTAGAGCTATTTTGAGATTTTTATTTCAGTGGTTTTTTGAACACGCATCTCAAGGAATGCTTTATGACATGAGGGATGGAGTGTATAGAAATCTCCTTCAGAAAGACTTTGCATTCTATAATAAAAATAGAACCGGTGATTTGATGAGTAGACAGACTGGTGATATGATGGCAATTCGTCATTTTGTAGCATTTGTAATATATGTTATTTTTGAATCTGTTTTGCTATTTTGTATAGCATTAGGAATGATATTTTCTGTTGATGCAAGAATAGCACTTTGTATGATAGCAGTATTGCCTCTTACAGCATTGGTTGCATATAAGCAGTCTAAAGAAATTAAGCCAAAGTTTACTATTATTAGAGAAAGGTTTTCAAGCTTAAACGCTTTTACACAGGAAAATATTAGTGGTAACAGAGTAGTAAAGGCATTTTCAAAATAAGATTATGAAATTAAAAAATTTGAGAAAGAGAATGAAGCGTATAGAAAGTCAGAATTAGATGCAACAGATGTATGGGTAAAATTTGTTCCTATGTTTGAATTTTTGTCATCAGCACTTATATTTATATTGATGATAGTGGGTGGCATTATGTGCATAAAGGGCACTATGTCATTAGGTGATTTGATAATGATTAATGGATTCTTATGGATGCTTAATAATCCACTTAGAATGGCAGGTTGGTTAATTAATGATGTATTTAGATTTATTACATCTGTTGATAAGATTTATGCAACGATTCAAGAAGAGCCGGAAATATCAACTCCAAGATATCCAGAAGATATGATGAAGATAAATGGTGCTATAGAGTTTAAAAATGTATCCTACAATATGCATGATGATGTGATTTTAAAAGACATTAATTTTAAAGTAGAAGCAGGACAAAAGGTTGGAATTATTGGTGCAACAGGTTCAGGTAAATCTACGGTTATGAATTTGATTTGTAGATTCTTTGATCCAACGCAAGGGGAAGTATTAGTTGATGGTATTAAAAATGAGAATGGAAAAGAAACTCTTGTAAAGGGAGTAAACTTAAAAAACATTGATTTACATACATTAAGAGATGGTATTGGAATGGCAATGCAGGATGTATTCTTGTTTTCAGATACTGTGGAAGGAAATATTGCTTATGGACAGCCGGACTGTTCATTTGAGAGGGTTAAGTGGGCAGCAAGGATTGCTAATGCAGATGACTTTATTCAAAAAATGCCTGAAGGATACGATACAATAGTCGGTGAGAGGGGTGTTGGTCTATCGGGAGGACAAAAGCAGAGAATTTCACTGGCAAGAGCCTTGCTAAAAGAACCAGCAATAATAATACTTGATGACACAACTTCAGCAGTAGATATGGAAACAGAAACACAGATACAGGATGCGCTTAATTCATTGGAAAACAAAGAGTCAGTATTTATAATTGCTCATAGAATTTCTTCTATTAAGGATTGTGATATTATATTGGTATTAGATGATGGACAGATTATTGAAAAAGGAAACCATAATGAATTGATGGAAAAGAAAGGCTATTATTATACCGTATTCTTGCATCAGTATGGTGAGTTTGACAAGATGGTAAAGAAAGGGGGAAAATAATATGGCTAGAAATAAATATGATGTTGATGAAAGTTTAGAAACTAAATTTGATGCCGGACAGCTTAGAAGACTGGCTCATTATGTGAAACCATATAGTGGCAAAATGTCGTTTGCTATCTTTATTATGATAGTATCCAGTGCATTATCTATGTTGCAACCCCTTTTTCTGATGGATGCAATAAGGGTGATTGAAGATTCTACTAAAGGCTTGATAAGTGAGAATGATGCTATTTTTAGGATTGTGATTGACAGTGTGCTTATGATGTTAGATGTGCTTGTTGTGTTAATTATTTTGAAGGTTAAGATAAAGATTACAGCACTTGTAGGTCAAAACATAATAAGAGATTTAAGAACAGATCTATTTATACATTTGCAGGAGCTACCATTTTCATATTATGATGATAAACCACATGGTAAGATTCAAGTAAGAGTCGTAAACTATGTAAATAATTTAAGTGATTTATTATCAAACGGTATTGTAAACACTGTTACAGATATGTTTAGTTTAGTATTTATTGTACTGTTTATGTTCTTACTGAATGTTAAATTTGCACTAATGTGTCTTTGTGGACTTCCGGTACTTATAGCTATCGTATGGATAGTTAAGACAAGACAAAGAAGAGCATGGCAGCTACAAAGTAACAAGCAGTCAAACTTAAATGCATATATTGCAGAAAGTATAAATGGTATTAGAGTTACCCAATCTTTTGTAAGAGAAGATGTGAATGTAAATATTTTTAATAAGCTGAACGCAGAAGCTAGAAGTGCATGGCTAGGTGCTGTAAAGTATAATTTTATACTAGGTCCGGTTGTAGATAACATAACAGTAATTACAACAGCTGTTATATACGTGCTTGGAGTACATTGGATTATCGGAGGAAATACAGCAATAGATGTGGCATTACTTACGACTTTTATTGGGTATATATCAAGGTTTTGGGCTCCTATTACCACATTGGCAAGCTTTTATAATTCACTACTTACAGCTATATCTTATCTTGAGAGAATTTTTGAAACAATTGATGAACCAGTATTGGTTAAGGATGCACCCGGAGCAACTATAATGCCTGAAATAAAGGGTGAGGTAGAGTTTAAGAACGTAGAATTTAGTTATGAGGATGATGTAAAAATACTTAAAGGAGTTAATTTTAGGGCAAATGTAGGTCAGTCTTTTGCAATTGTTGGACCGACAGGTGCTGGAAAGTCGACTATAGTTAATCTAATTAGTAGATTCTATAATATAGATTCAGGTGAAATATTAATTGATGGAGTCGATATAAATTCGGTAACAATAAAGTCGCTTCGTACACAAATGGGTGTAATGATGCAGGATAGCTTTATATTTGCAGGAACTATTATGGATAATATTAGATATGGTAATATGAAAGCAACAGACGAAGAAGTAA
>JAVBUL010000040.1:0-5798 GCA_031555415.1 Lachnospiraceae bacterium
ATTTTCAGGACTTTTTATAATGATGAATTAAAGTCAGTTTTCAGAAGGATTAATCCCTACATAATATCGCAGAAGATAGTTTTAAAGATAGAGGCAGATACACAAGTTAATATGGTATATACTCGTCCTATATATAGTAAAAAATCAAGAACATGGGCAGAGCCAAACTTGTCGTTTTTAAATGTTGAAGAAGTTAGAGATTATGTTATAGAAGATAATATAAATGACTTTACAAACTGTTATGTAAATTTTAAAAGATTTTTTATTGCTATTTGTTTTGATTTAATAGTTCTCTTTTTTGCATTTGCTTTAATTGCATTCCAAAAAGAAGATAAACAAGCTTTTGTTGCATTTTCATGTCTGTCACTTTCTGTATTGGTGGTGTGCTTAGTGACACTTATAACAGTAAAGAAAAAGATAGCATGGATGAAAAAATCATTTATTCAGTTAAGTTCAATGAAAAATAAGTGATATCAATGATAAGGAATTGGAGCTTAGAATGAAACTAAATATTTATATAAAATCAGCTTGTAATGTAAAAATGACATTATTAATTGCAGAAGAAGAATATATAGTATATACAAACAATGACATTGCGATAGATATTGCAGAGAAAGATGAAGTGGAAATGAAAGTATTTAAAGATAAGTGTATAAATTTATCTTTTGCTAGATGTCTTTTGAAATTACCATTAAGGATAATTCGTGGATTATTTGATATTATTATAATGAATATACCTGAAGATTTTGTAAAGAGAATGGAATTGTATAGTTTTTGCGGGACAATAAATATCAATCTAAATGAACATGAAAAAGTAGTATTATTATATAAGCAATCAAAATATATAGAATCATTGAGATTAATTGAAAAGCCAGTACTAAAATTAAATGGACAAGAGGTTGATTTAAACTATCAATTTGACAATGATGCAGTTGAAATGGCTTTTACCGAGTATTGGCTTCACTTTGTTTCTATTTCATTTTATACTTTTTTGATTTTTTTCATGATTTTATGGTTCTCATTTACAGCAGTTACGTTGCTAACGATTATACCACTAATGGTAACTTTCTTTGGAATTATTTTTCTGAAATTGCGTAAAGAATATAAGCGTATGAAGAAAGTAAAAGGTGATATTAGTGCAATGGTAAAATGAAAATAGGAGATGTGTTAATGCATAAATACGAAATCGAAATAAATATTTTTGGGGCGTTAATTGTATTCATAGTTTTTTCTTTTGGTTCATTTTTAGATTGGATGGTAGACAAAAGTGAATTTATTTTGCCATTTTGGGGATGGGGATTGCTTGGAGTTGTCTTGTTTGAAATAATATATTTTGTAGCAAAGATAAAAAAAATCATCTAAATATTATTATAGTTTAGTAGGAAGGTTATGTATTTTATTTATGAGTGAAGCGTTAGCAATTAACTACAGGGATTTAATTAATCAATATGAGAATGTAATTAATTATGCAATGAAAACATCAGATGTGTTTTCGGTTGTATCATTTAAAAGTAAACCATATTCGGTAGAAATACCAATTACAGATAATGATGAGCTTATGAAAGTATTAGAAGAAGCTCTTATTAAAAAGTTTGTTAATAGTAAAGGATGGCCTGGTACTGAAACAAGAGATAATCATAGGGTTATATCCATTTATAAGTGTTGTAGATATAGTAGGGAAGAATTATTAAAAATGCCAAATTTTTTCTTTGCATTTAAAGATAATTTACCAGAAGATATTTGTTTTTACAGAAATGGTATTGCGTGGTTTGTTACTACTTCGCATGAAGAATATGCATGGATTTATAATGCGACTATAGAAGATGTTAAATTTTTAGAAGCAAATGGTATTGATTATTATTATGGATTAGAAAACGTTGAATATTTGTTGCCAAGATAAAATTATGAATTTGATTTAGTCGAGAGGAGTTTTTTCAGTGAGCAAGCCATTATCATTCTATGTAATAGATGAATTTATAAGTGTAGATAAATACTGTAAGCGGAAAGGAATGAAACCTTATAAATATGAGGATAAAATTTGTTACTGCTCGGATATCAATGTAGAAGATCAAACCTTTAAAGATGCAGTACAATATACATATAAAGGATATATTTACGATGTATTGGAGGGTGATCAATTCCACTCAGATTATATGGTTATATTAATGAGGCTACCAACGTTATCCTATGAAGAACTATTAAATACAGCATTAACATCAAAATTTTTAGATGAAAGAGCTGGCGCTATAGGGATAATTCTTAAAGAATATCAAAAAGAGTTTAAGGAGAATTTATTAACAATAAAAAATGGAGATTTTAAAAGCTTTGGTGAAAAAAGAAATATAAAAAGAATGGTGAAGTATATTTATAATTTTATAGATGATACCAATTATATTGAAGAATTAGAAAGTATTATGAACCTTTGTGGAGAAATAAAATGGAGAAATTAATAAATTTTTTAAATTAATTAGAAGAACGAAAAATATATTTTAAACTTAATAAAATTAGAGATAGTGTTATGGTTGAAGTTGTTGTACCTGGGCAACGATGGGAAGTGGAATTTTTTCAAGATAGTCATATTGAAGTTGAGAAATTCATTTCTAATGGTATTATTTATGGAGAAAGCGAAAATTGATATATTGTTTAGAGACTTTTCGGATTAAATATAAATTTAAATGAGATTATTTGGAGTGGATCATATTAAGATATGATCTGTTTTTTTGGTCCAAAATGGTAAAAAAATGGTTTTTACTTTCCGTTGGGGTCGAAATCCGCACCGTTGGGGAAAAGTTTTCAAAAATCTATTGACTTGATTGTGAAAAAATGTTATAAAATTGTTAATTAATCACTGTTGTAAATCAATATTTATTCATGTTTATTCCTAGATAACAAATAAACATGAAACAAACACTTAACCTTGATTTGAAAATAGAAATATTTGCTGATAGCAAAGAAATGAGGATTTATGGATGAAACATACAAAAACTTGTTAAAAAAATATAATAATTACTCTTGTGAAAAGATTCCTAATAGGATTTTTAGTGATGAATATGAAAAGACTACTTCATTTAAGCTTAGAGGAATAATAAAAAAATATAATCTTAAAGCTATTGATAAGGGAAAAAATGATTTTTTTCATATCACTAATATAATGAAGTGGGTTGCAGATACTTTAAAGGTAGGATTTAAAAAAGAGGTATATATGCCATTGGAAAGCATGAATACAAATTCAATATTAGATGTGGTTCTCAAGAATAATAAAAAGGCAAATTGTTGGATGCATAGTATTGTTTTAACAGAATGTTGCTTAGCACTAGGTTTTATGGCAAAAATGGTGAGATGTATGCCTATTGGGGATGATAATATTATGGGCTGTCATTGTGTAACGCATGTATACACAAAAACATATGATAAGTGGGTCGTAATGGATGCAGCAAATTCTGCATATTATCTAAGTGAGGATATGATTCCAATGAATTTGTTGGAACTAAAGAATAGTATTATAGAAGATAAAAAAATATATATACCATAAGTGTATTAACAAAATTAATCAAAGGAAATTTAAAAAAAGGAATTCCATTAATAATACATATGGATTCATATTATCTGCCTTGGAGTACTCTTTTTAATGTAAGGCATACAAATCATATATGTATAGTAGTAGGAATAAACGATTCCCAAAATAGCATACGAATCCTTGACCTAATTGATAAGTTTGAACCTGTAGATATGGATATGAGTATTTTGTATAAAGCTTGTACATTTTATCTTGAAGTTATATGTAGTAATAAAAAAAGAATAATGGATACTAAACAAATTGATAAGATGATTATAAATAAGGAAATTCCTTTAATAGATGTAGATATGATAAAAAATATGAATCAGTTTGCAGTTGCTTTTAAAAAATATTTTAATCCCAAAATAGAATTTATTGATGCGTCTAATTTTGAATTGCTTCTCGAAGAAAAATTAATAGATGAGTTTAGACGCGTTATGCTATGTATAAATATGTTTCAGGTATGGATAGAATGGCGAGAGTATAAAGAAAAAGAAGAAAGGTATAAGGGTATTATTCAAAAACTTACTGTATTGCTAAATAAATGGAATGTATTTATAAATATAATATATAAGCATGCTATGAGTGGTTGGAAGAGGCCTTTAAATGAAGTAGGATATGAATGGTTAAAAAGTTTTACAGACATAATTAACCAGATAAGTAGTGAAGTGATGAATATATTAGCTTATAACTTAGAGAATAAAGACTTTAAAATAAAATATAATTATGAAGATGCTTTGAAATGTAGTAATAGTCAATTATATACATCAAAGCCATTAACAATAGATAAGTATTATAATAATAAAGGTTTTAAACCTGAAAAGGATCAATGTCAAGATTGTGATTTGACAGGATGCGGAGAATATTTTATTTTAAATGAGAACTTTGGTACAAAAAGTGCTGATAAAACAACCCATTGTAGATTGAAAGGTATAGATTTTAAAATGAGATTTGATAAAATATATGATAATATATTATGTAAGGGTCAGACTTTAAACATAACTAACTTAGAAGAATTAAATAATATAAAAATGAATCTAAAAAAAACGTTGGGTATTGCATTTTTGTGCTGTGCTGAGTGGGGGGAATGTAAGGATTTAGTAACTATAGTATTTGATAATGGTTATGAAGAAGATATACTTATAGATGTAAACGACATCTCTAACACTGAAAGTAATACATCAGTTGTTGGGGGAAAGACGGTCAATGGTATAACAGGAAAGATAGTTCAAGAGAAAGCGGCACTTACAGTTATAAAGATATTTTTTGATCATGGAGATATATCAAAGATAGTATTACCTAATAGTGCAAATATGCATATTTTGTCAATAACTCTTTTGCGATACTAAGTTGCTTATCTATACTAATTGATTAATCAGAACATTATATATGTATTGTGTAAGTCCTTGGAGAAATGAAGATGTGATACAGTGGCAGGAAATACGATATCCACAATTATTAACAGATAAAATTTCATACATAACAGTTTGGGCTTTATTTCAGTTACTGGTATATAACTTTCTTGTAAATTTAATAGATAATCCTAAATATAAGCCCAATAATGTGATTCGTGAGTTAATTGTTGTAATTCTGATTGTGTTTATAACAATGATAATACATGAGTTGGTTCATATTATTGCTTTTACAGATAAAGAAGTAAATAAAAATATAAAAATTTTCCCCAAATTATTATTTAAATTTATTCCTACTATTAATATACTTTATAAAGGTATTGGGTCAAGACGAAAAAGACAAATTGTTTTGTTGGCGCCATTAGTTATCATTACTATAATACCATGCATTTTTTTTATAGTTTTTGGGATAAAGAATAGAATACTATTTAATATTATTATGCTAAATGCTTGTGGATGTTTTAATGATATAATTATGGCTTTTTCATTATTTAAGTATCCCCATAATAGTCATATATACTTGAATTATTGGGGGATTAGTAAGAATATAGAAAAATAGTCGCTTTATTTAAATATCGCATGAAGAATATGCATGGATTTATAATACGACTATAGAAGATGTAAAATTTTTAGAAGCAATAGTATTGATTATTATTATGGATTAGAAAACGTTGAATATCGTTGAATATCTGTTGCCAAGATAAAATTATGAATTTGATTTAGTAGAGTGGAGTTTTTCAGTGGACAAGTCATTATCATTCTATGTAATAGACGAATTTATAAGTGTAGATAAATACTGTAAGCGGAAAGGAATGAAACCTTATAAATAT
>JAVBUL010000240.1:0-7659 GCA_031555415.1 Lachnospiraceae bacterium
TGTCTGCCTTACGACTATCTCGTTTTGCTTAGATACACGCTCCAAAAGCCCAAGGATAGCTTCTCTCTGAACAGGTTTTAGTATATAGTCCATGCAAGAATATTGAATTGCCTTTTGTGCATATTTAAAGTCATTGTATCCACTTAATATTACAAAATAAGCATTGGAAATCTTTTTATCACGTATACATTGAAGAAGCTCAAGTCCCGTCATTTCTGGCATCCTAATATCAGCAATAATAAGATCAACCTTGTTCTCCTTTAAATACTCCAGTGCTTCCACGCCATTAGCTGCTGTCTTTGCAATTTCATAGCCCTGGGCCTGCCAATCCACAAGTACACTCAGCCCCTGTAAAATAAATGGCTCATCATCCACAAGTAATACTTTAAGTTTCATTTTATCCTATCTCCCTTAACTACGACTTAGTTCCTCCATAGGAACTTTTATTAGTATGCAGGTTCCTACTGCCTTTTCGCTTTCCAGCTCAAATTCTGTTTTATTTCCTGTTACCATTTTTAATCGTAAGCAAGCATTGATAATTCCCACATGCTCATTTTCCTTTAGACTTTCAATGGAGCTATTACTCATTTTTAGCCGTAATTCCTCCACCTGCCTATCGTCCATTCCGCCTCCAGTATCTTCTATTTCCAAATAAAGCCATTCCTCTTTTTCATATACACGCACATAAATCCAACAAGGTACCGCCTTCATTTCTACTCCATGAACACAGGCATTTTCCACAAAAGTAACCAACGTAAGCTTAGGCAAACAATATTTTTCGCACTCAGGCTCAATCTTTATATTATAAGATAGTCTTTCTCCAAAGCGATATTTCTGCAATTCCAGATAAGCTTCTATAAACTTTATTTCTTCTTTTATTATTACAAAATCAGAGGACCAATCCACATTTTGCCTCTCTAGCACTGCTAGCCTTTCAATCATGGAAGCTGTCTCCTCTTCCCCTTTCAAAATACTGTGCATGCGAATGCTTTCTAATACATTAAACAGAAAATGGGGGTTTATCTGGCTATGTAGAGCAAGCAGTTCCGCATTCTGCCTTGCAATATCCACTTCCTGTCGTTCCAATTTATCCCGATAAACTGTCTGTATCAGTTCCTCTAGCCTTCTTACCATTCGATTGTAATTGCTCATCAAACTTCCTATTTCATCTCTTCCTCTAATATTCTCTATCTTCTTAAGGTGTTCTGCCTGTACCATATCAAACGCTTGGCTAAGCTCCATAAGCCTTGTGGTAAAGGATTTGTTTATAATAGAGGTTAAAATAAGGGGAAGTAATAAGTTGACTGCAATCAAAAAGAGAATCAGCTGAAAATGCTGTTTTATCTGTAGTACAATTGTGTTTGATGGACGCATTATCAGGATTCGGATATCCTCTCCATAAATCGTCCATGTTGCCTCATATCCTATTTTTTCTTTTCCTGTCAAATATTCATAATCCTGTGTATAACTGGAATGTCCATCATTGGAAAATAAAATCATATCTCCTATACACACATAAATCGGCATATTATACTTCATACTAGTAATTTTTCGAACCAAGGCACTATAATCCAAATCTACCTTGGCTAGTTTTTCACAATTAGAATTTTTGAAATAGTTCAGCTTTCTGACCACGGAAACTTTTCTTTTTGCGCCGCTAGCCACCTTAGTTTCATCCATATAGTAAAAACTAACAATCATATCTGTCTGGGACTTGGTAAGTTTCTGATACCACTCCTCTTCCCTTATCGTAGACAGCCTGTAGAAATGACCTCCATTAATAATTGAGTCATTGTCTGCATACATAACCATATTGAGTGTCATCGTACTGAATGTAGCCTCATAAAAAGATGCACTTATCAGCTCCTGGCTAGCAAGAAAAAAGTCATATCCTGACTTATACTTTTGATTTAAAAATTCATCAAGCGTTCTGTTTACATAGATGTTTTTTGTCATATTAGCTGCTTCTTCAAGGGCATAGGATAAATCAAATTGCACTGCGCTGGAAATACTTTCCATTTGAAGATTTTGTTCTCTTTGCTCCCCCTGAAGTAAAATAGTAAGAATAATACTATCTGTCGCAAAAAGTGGGAGTAGTACGCAGCAAATATAAAATATCCGCAGTTTTTTCTTGATATTGTAGTCATTTAACTTTTCTTGAATACCATTCATTAGCTTGTTCAATTGTATTTCCCCGCCTCCCTAATCTAATATTTTGTCACTTTTTGTCTTTATTTTATTATTTATTAAACGTATCGTCTCTTCTAATACTGCTCTATTTTTCTCATATCTTGCTTTATAAAAGAAAAAAAGTCCCGAAAGCCTCTTAAAATATCAAGAAACTTTCGGGATTTTATATGTCGTCGAATCATATATATAGCACTTTGTATCGTCTTAGGTTCTTCTATCGTGTGGCAATATCCATTAATGCATTCAAAGTTACTGGCTGATTAATATATCCATTCACTGAATCACTTTCATTTATTACACATTCTTTTTCTTCCATTATTACAACACTGGAGGTGGTTTATTTTTATTGTCTTTAGTTGCTTAATTCTACCTGTGCAGAAATTTACAAGACAAATGTTTCAAATGCCTTGATTGCTTTATCTCTCATATGAAAGTCATAAATATCTCTATTAATTAAACGGATAGGAAAAAATAAATTTTCTGTAACCGATATTTTATAATCATTTATAAATGTTTCGTATGAATAATCTTTTACTTCTTCACACAAACATTGGTAATAATAATCGAGTAAAGGTTTTGTGTCATTGAAAGATAATATTTTGTTATCGGAAGCTATATGTAATGCAATTAACATGGACAAATCTTCTGTGCAAAGCCCCATTCTTACCCCATATACCCCACTGAACATAACGTTTCTATCCGTTGATTTTGACATTAATATTTGACCTGGATGTAAATCTCCATGTATAACTGTTATGTTTTTCCCCGTATTGTATCTTTCATATACTATTTTTGCATACTCTATTTTTAAAAACTCTACTGCTTTTTCATAATATTTTAATTCTTCTGAAGTAATGTTATTTTCACCTATTCCAATTTTGGGGATTTTTCCTAATTTCTCGTTGTTTATATATTTCTTTAAGGGTTTTTCCATAGCATCATTTATCCACGCAAGCATATTCTCTTTATCACAGTGTTGCCAACATAGCCCTATTTTTTCAAATGCAGTATAGTTCTCCCAAAACATGCTGTGAAAATTCGCTAATGCACGTAATATTACGTGATAATTTTGTCTAAATACAATACCATTTTGATTATTTTCATTAAAATCGTACCCTTTAAAATAATCTTCACTCAAATCATCCATTAAAATAAGTTTTCGATGGAAATCAATATAATAGATTTGAGGAATATTTTTTATATTTCCATTTAAAAAAGCATATCCATTAAATTCATCCTGTCTTTTATGATAAATTTGTTCAACTAACTTAATTTCTTTTTGAGACGAAACAATTCTTATTTTCCTGTTAATTTTTCCATCTGTTCTTGATTCTTTTTCTCTTTCTATCACAAAATCTTCAATAGGATTTATTTTTAATATAGCATCTGCGATTTCATCATCACTTAATCCCGGATATTCCTTTTTCTTTTTTTCTAAATGATTAACTACATGCAATGCAATATACTCCGCCTGCTGTTCAAGTATAGTCGGCTGTACTTGTTCGGATTTTTCATCAGCGTTATATGCCGGCATAATAATTTCATCAATACTACAGTTAAAAAGTTGAGATAATACTGGTAATAGTGATGTTTCAGGGAGGGTATGTCCATTCTCCCATTTACTGATGGCTTGCGGTGAAATATTGAGCAAACTTGCTAAATTATCTTGCGAATATCCTGTTATTTTTCTTAATGAAGCAATCTTACTTCCTACCTTTTTAGCATCAAGCATTTTACTTTCCCCTCTCTATTCTTGTTTATATAAATAGTATATCGCTTTGTTTAATAAAATCTATATAAAAAACAGCAAGTCATCTCAACTTAGAGTTAACTAGTTCTAAACCGTCCTCAGCTTATAGTAATACAGTAAAAAAGCTCTTGCACAATAGACACTCTTCTATCTTGCAAAAGCTTTTTTTATACCTACAAAGCCTCTGTATAAACCACCTCAAAATCCTCAAAAACCACAAGCATATCCTCAGAAAATTCATACCCTAGTTCTTTTCCTTCATTTGTGAAAAAATTAGTATGTCCCTTTCTCCAAGATTCTAAATTGTCATCTTCTCCTTCACGTTTGCAAATGTCATATGTAATCTCATTAAATGGTAAAATTGTTACATTCGTAGTTTCAATAACACATCTCGGGTTGCCATCCCAATCCGTAACGATACTATAGTCTCCTTTTTGTGGAGTTCTTTCCCCTTGAATTTCAAATGCCTTCAAGCTACTTGCAGTTGCCCGCTTCTGACCAATGAGTACTAAGCGCAACAATTCATTAGCCCATTTTTCTGTTAGTTCAAAGTGAAAGCATTCCAAATAAGTTGTGTCTGCACTTTTTCCTGTCTTCTCTAAAAAATCTTGCCAAAATCTGTCTATTGTCATAGGTATTACCTCGAATACATATGCTGTAGCCAACGCATCATCATATACACCTTCCACTTCTTCTATTATCTGAAATGAATCATGGGAAACTGTTTCAACTACTTTCTTCCAAAAGCAATGTGAAATCGGATTATTAGTATGTACCGTTAGTTCCCACTTTCCTGGATGTTTTTTCAGCGCCTCACATGCTGCGAAAAACCCCACGCCCATCTTTCGATACTTTTTCATTACAAAAAATTCAGACATAAAAAGAGTATCCTTTGTCTTTGATACATAACAAAATCCGCATATCATTACAAATCCTGCCAATTTACCATCTACTTTTATAAAATAGGCATATCTGTTTTTCTCTGTCCAATAATAATCCAAATAGGAATATCCATACAACCCATATGAATTAACATCGCTATTTTCATATTCCGAAAAATCATACTCATATAATTCAATCAGATGAGCCAATATCTCCCTTTGTTCTTCAATAACGGGTACCAATTCTATCTGCATTCTTGTTTTCTCCTTTTATTGTTGCAATTCTTACTTTATTTTAACAGTATACACATCCCATTGCATTGACTATATTCAAATAAATATTTCTCCCTGTTTAACCAAGCTTTTCATCTCTTCCACAATTGATTTCTGTGCATCTAGAACTACCTCTGGCGAAAGATTTTTCATGCCTCTTATTTGTTCAATCATCCATGTTGCCAGCCTTGGAGAAACATTTGATAGTACCTTCTCTTGAATATTTTTCCCTTCTCCACTTATTGCCACGGCAATTAACTCATAATCTATTTCCCGCAATAGCCTCTGAAGACATCTTTCGTTCATTCTTTCAAAAGGGCCTGTTAAAATGGAGCTAGCTCTCTTATCTGATTCCTCTTCTGGCAGTTCACTAAGATAGCTCTTCATAAACTCCACCGTGTTCCGCAAATTGTTATGAAAGTGGTCTCCAGCCTCTACCAAAATCTCTATCCCAAAGAAGGATAGCAGTATCTCTTTTAAAAGGTTCGGATGTATTCCTTGCTGTATAGAAAGCATCCCTTCTGTTATCAAAATACTTCTAAGCAACTCCTTTCCCTGTTGTTTCCCACAAAAGGAGTAGTTTAAAAGAATATCTCTTATTATGGCGGGGTCCGTCCCATTCACTACCAGCTCCAATCCTTTTTTTAGTAATTTATCCGAAGTATGGTTGATGTTTTGTTCCAAAGCTAATATCCCATATTGTCTTGTCCTATTGGACAGTTCTAGCAGCTCATCTACAAGGGGAAAGAGCTCCTCTTTTTCTTCCTTACTGCATTGCATTTTCTCTAATATATAAGCTTCATACATATTTTTTGCTACCTCCTTTTGCTCACATCTATCATCTTGACTTGGATTCCTAGATTTTTTGTATTTTAAGGACAATATTTGATGTATACATGTTTTCTTCTCCGTAAAAACAGTATATCATTGTACCGCTGTTCTGTCCCGACTAAAATTGTCCCTTTCACTTCATTGCTTCATAAATAGAAAATTCACTATCAATTATTTTCATAATCAATAGTGAACATACCACAAGCAAAAGTTGAACCTTCCAAAATTTCAAGGTTCAACTCTTTCATTTATTTATCATGATTTTTCTTCCATTCGCCTAGCCCCAATAAATTGGTCAATATCAACCACTTTCATCATGGCCTTATTCCGCTTATTTCCATCAATTCTGAATTACTTGACACTATTATCAAATGTTAAATGCCATTCAAAACATTTCATTGTTGCTGATATGGAACTTATCATTTTACTTATTAATATATGCTTTTACTAATCTTAAAAATCTACTGCCGTTTCAATCTGTAACATAGTTTCATCTCTTGATATAAGATAGAATTCGTCATAGTCACTGGCATGACGAACTTCCTCTGCCTGGCTAATTCGTCTCCCTATATCTCTTGGAAATATTTCTGATTTAACATATGTTTTGTTGAAATATGCTACTGTCATTTTATGTGATTTAAATGCCTGTTGCTCCAAAGCGAGCACTGCTGTCATTGCGTGATATATAGAGTAGTATGCTCTATTATTAGCAGCCCGCAAGTGTCCATTCTCAAAGTTACTTTTAGCTGTCTCCAAATCTTCTTCAGCTACTCTCATCCTGTGCAATGCTAAGTCTTTTATCCTATTCTCATTATCAAGCTGCATAAAGTGGCACCCCCTCACTCTGTACATTTTTATAAAAAGGGTATGCCTCTAACCAATACCTAAAGTGCTCCTGATTCTTTACAATTGGCATCAACATCACATCATATTCTAGATTCATATCAAATGTAAAATCTGACAGCGCCTCCGCGTGTTGCTTAATCTCATCGTCAGAAATATCTACCAGAATCATAATGTCAATGTCTGAATCCATTGTGAAATCTCCTCTAGCATATGACCCATAAAGGATAACGCTTTTAAGACTTTCTCCATATAAATTCTGCACTTTATCTACATATTCCCGCAGTAAATCTTCCATTGTAAGCGGCATATCATCACATCCCTTCTTAATCATCTCATAAACCTAATTTTCATCCATTTTTTAACGAGTATACTATTATTATACCCTCTTTTATCAAAATGGCAAAGCAAAACCAATTATTTTATTGAAAAAGCGTATCATATTCTATTGGCTCAGTAAATACTACTAGCCTAGCCACGCACCTCGATTCCGCTGATGCTTCATCTCGGTCACGGGCTTCGCCTCCTGCGACACATTGAGCCATGCGACCTCAACTTCGCTAATGCTTCGCCTCCTGCGACACATTGAGCCATGCGACCTCAACTTCGCTAGCGCTTCGTTTCGGTCACGGGCTTCGCCCTATGTTCCGAAATAAAAAGAATAGGGCGCGTGCAAGCACGCTCCCTATTCTTTTTATTTCGTCACGCATGGCTCAGTGCCAACGTGGATATTTAGTTATTCAATGCTGCCTGTATTGGAGTAGTTCAATAGGGAGCAATAAACAATACTAATAACGACGCCCTCTAATTTTGCTGTTTTTACAATTATACTTTTAAGTATTAACCTGGGTTTTCATTGCACTATTTACTGTATTTTTTAATAATACGGAG
>JAVBUL010000247.1:0-12095 GCA_031555415.1 Lachnospiraceae bacterium
TCACTTGTTCGGGCTCCTATGACATGTCATAACAATATTAGGAGAAGAAAGGTTGTACATAATGAGGAAATGGATTTTTGGTATCAATATGTGAATACAGGAATTATTTTAAATTCATGGGATTCTACTTGTGACGCATTAAATGGTGCTGACAAGGATAGCGATACTTTCTTTACTACAGATAATGAAATTATTGTAAAAAACACTCTTAACTTACCTACTATTGAGTGTATGCAGAGAAAAGCAAAAAAGATTATTCCAACGCAGGCGGATATTGTACAAGCCAATAAACTCTCTTTTGGTGACGAAATTGGAACTACTACTAACCGCATTACTGGGATGATTGAGGTACAGGCTTCTTTTAATAAAGAAGATGAAGAATACAAGGTTCTCGACTACAGAATTAAATGCGGACAGCATTTCCAACAAGGCAGTATTGATAAGGCTAAGGGTATTATTACAAAACCAATGCCTAAATATTGGTATGATAAATCTGCCTGTAATGATTTGCCTGAGGATACTAAAGAGCAAATTCATTTCAAGGAGCTTTGTCTTAGGATTGTAGCTGATAATAAGCCTTATTTTATGAAATATGTTTATCCTGATTTGATGACAAAATGGAATAAATACGTTAAAGACTCTAATAGCAAGTGTATCCGTGAATTCAAAATGACTTTAGAGGATTTAATTAAAAAAGATAATAAAACAGAAAGAGAAAATGAGTTTATAAATTACTACAATGAGTTTAAACCTATTGGTGACAAACCTTGCACTGTAAATAAGGTTAGTCTGTTATTTGAAGATACTTTTAAAGACTTTCTTCCTAAATATATAAAAACAAAAAGCTTTGATTATTCTATTTTAAAATCAGGAGCTAAATATAACAAAAAGGATTTTTTGTATATTTCAAAAATAAAAGATGAGTATGACGATGCTGTTAGAGGTTATCAGCAGCTTGCTAATAAGCAACGACTTGATAAAGAAGATGTTGCTGTAAATAGGAATATGATGTTACTTAAGTTTAAATCAAAATGCGAGGAAATATGCCCTAATGAAAAGGAGTTATGCGACATAGTTATTGACCTTTGTTACTCAAATGCAAAATCTAAACAGTTTGCTTGGGATGTCTGTGGTGACACGATAATTGATAATTTACTTGAGTCAAATAATCGTATTATAAATTATCCAATGCTTACTTATTCGAGTGGTGAATTTGAGTTTGGAGGAGAAAACTTCGTTATGTTAAAAAAAGAAATTAAGGAGTGTGATGAATTATTATAATTCTAAATGAAAAAGAGTATGTTACAAGCGTGCTCTCTAATAAAAAAATTGAACCATCTAAAACTTACACTTTTTTGAGTATGTATGCTAGATATTTATTTCATGAAATGGAATATGAAAAACCACAGATTATCAGAGAACTTAACTTGTTTATGGAAGAAGCCTTTCCTAGATATAATCCTGTTGATTGGGCAATTAATATTGATAAATATGCTAATCTTGCAAATAAGTATCCACTATGTGAGTGCAATGGGGTTTGGATTACTGAAAATGAATTAAATACTATTTCCAATATACATAATAAGGTTCTTGAAAGACTTGCATTTACTATTTTATGCCTTTCTAAGTTTCGAAATTTTAAAAATCCTGATAATAACAATTGGGTAAATTACAGCAATGGAGAAATATATAAGCTTGCATGCATTAATACTACTTCTTTTAATAAGGATATTAAAATTAATACGCTTAATGAATTGGGATTAATCGAGTTTGCAAAGAAGGTTAATAATCTTAATATTAGTGTTCTGTATATAGAAGATAATAGTGAAAATAAACTTTTTGTATCTGATTTTAGAAAGCTTGGATATGAATGGAAGTTTCATAAAGGCGAACCTTATATAAGATGTGCTGATTGCGGTTTACTTACACCTAAAAAATCTAATAGAAGTAAATATTGTAAGGAGTGTGCTGATATAAGAACAGCTGAATCAAAAAAAAGATTTAATAATGCTAAAAATTTTCAATCCGAAAATTAGAAACTATAGAGGATGGTTCTACAAGCCCCTATTTTACTAGATTTGGGAAGATGGATTTTAAGATTGAGATTTCACTATAAGGAATAGAATGGAGGAATACTATGCAGTTTTATGAAAACTATGATTATCTATGTGATGAGCCTTTTTACTTAAATAAAATAGGCAATGTAAAATGTCCTACATTAAGAGAGATAAGAAAGAAAACTTACTTGCTTTTTCGTATTTATCTTTCAATGATTATTTCTTCAAAAGATGATTTTTTGAAACAGCAAAGGCATTTATTTGAAGCAAGAGGTGTAGATCTTTCAGATATTGAGCATTTATCTAAATTTGAGATTTTACTATTGATAGACAAAAATTTACTTAGTGACTTACTATCTTTTTTTATCTGCCATACTGTGGAATTTGAAAATGATAGGTTTATTGTTTTTGACTTGAATGAAGATGAAACAAAAACTCTTTATGGCTACATATCAAATGATAATTTTGATTATTTTTCAGGAGAAATTCAAAAAATATTAGGTTTTAAAAAGCCTGAAGAAGTAAATCCAAAATTTAAGAATAACTATGCTAAAAGCCTTTTTGAAAAAATGCAACATCATAGCAAAAAGCAAAATAAAAAGGCTGATGAGAATTTTACAATTGAAAACATGATTGTAAAATATTGTACTCACAATAAAGTTGGAATTAATATTTTAAATGTATGGGATATGACATTTTATCAGTTCAACACCATGTTCGGTGAATATGGCGTTGGCAGACAAGCAGACTTCAACGACATGCTGGCTGCCAATACCTTTTCATATAAACAGGCTTCGGATTATAAACCTATGGATTATATGAAGAAAGCCTAAACTATAACATTATAATTATTTAAATTTTAGGAGGAAAAAACATGAGCGATTTAAACATGGCAAACAGACAGTGTTGCGACCTTGACATTAGGGATTATGCAACAAAAGAACCTTGGTTGTATGCAGATTTCTGTAACACAACAACTATGGGATTTGAAAGTGCAACTGCATATGCAAATGCAAAAGGACAGAAGGCAATACCTTTCTATGATCCAATTGAAGGTACTATTGCTATGACATTCCAGGTACATCCATTTAAAGTGTACTCAATGGTAAGTAACGGAGAAATCGAAACAAATGCAATTGTAGCAAGAAAAGAAACTATCGTTGCTTCTGCTGCCGGTACTTTAACACTTACAAATGTTCCAAATGCAAACAGTGTATTTGTATATGCTGAAGATGATTTTGGCGGAGCTCTTATCGAAGGTACTGTAACAGATAAAGTGTTTACAGCAGCTACAGAAGGTGATATTGTTGTTGGTTCTACATATGCTGTAGGTTACTTAGAGTCTAAGTCAACAGGCGTAAGAAAGGTATCATTTAACAACAAGAAATCTCCAAAGACTTTCTATGTTCAGATGTCTACACTTGATAAAAACGAAGACGGAGAATTAGTTCCTATGAGAATTACTGCTTATAAGGCTGCTCCTCAAAGAAAATTAGACTTAAGCTTCTCTTCATCAGGTGATCCAAGCGAAATTACAATTACATGTGATTGCTTAGTAGATGATAAGGACAATGTTCTTGATATAATCGAGATTACTGACGAAGCTGAACAATAAAAGATTCGGCTAATGCCGAACTTTGCAAGAATAATAGATTCGAAAAAGCCGAACTATTATTCTTGCTGGAACAATTTTTAGGAGTTTCCTGTAAAGGAATAAAATATTCGGCTAATGCCGAACTTTGATGATTGATATATGAGCGTATAAAAATGATTCGTCGCTACGCAACGAACATTAGAAGAATAGATTCTGGAAAACCAAATCTATTCTTTTTTTATCCAACTAGGGATATAGCTGGCTATCATATATCAATTTGTATTGAATAGCTGCTATATCCCTTTTTTTTACGGAATGAAATGAGGTGATTATTGTGAAAAAACAAGTTTTTTCACACTCTTATTTGGGCAGTTTCGCAGGTAAGCCTGCAAAATGCACGGATATTGAAATAAATAAAGTTTTTGATAAGGAATATTCCACGCAGTATCCGTTAGAGCAGCTCTTTTTAAGTGAATCGGGTATAAAGTATACTTTTGTTAAGGAAGTAGACGGAATTACAACATGGAAATACAAAAAGAATTATAAGCTTTTTGACACATTGAAAAATTTTTATAAAGGAATGTAGGTGAATGATATAAATAATATTTTAGAAATAATATCTCTTTTGCCTTATTTAGCGATTTCAGTAAGTATGAATATCTTAGTCGGAACATATCACAACGTACATAATCTTCGACTAGACTTCAATCTTAGAAAGTTTTTTAATGGGATTATTAAAGCAGGAATTGTTACTTTTATTTTTATTGGTACTGCTTTAATTGCTGATAAAATCGGATTAACATTAACAAGTGAAGATCCAAAGTTAACTATTAAAGGTGCTATAGCTTTATATACGTATAAAGCCCTAAAATCCTTTACTACTGATATTTTAAAACTGAATAATTCTAATGAATAAAGTTGAACATATTCAACTATTGATTTAAGTGCGCACGCAGCGCGCAGAGAGGTGTGTATGATTGAATGAACTAAAAACTTTTTTGGAAATGGATTTAAAATCTCTAATTATAACATTTTTAATTTTTCTTGCTGCTTTCAAGTATGGCTTAGATTTATTTATATATCTTTGCCAAAAGATAGGTATAGAATTTAAATTTGTTAGAAAAAAAAGAGAACAAAGAGAGTTATTGCTAAATACAGTAAAGCAGAATAAAGCGATAACGGAAGATTTATTAAAGTTATCAACTACAATTTCATTAATTAGTCAAAAGCTTGATGCTATGCAGGAAGAAAGCGATAAAACTGAAATGGCGAAATTAAAGGATACCTTAATTAATTACTATACAAAGTATACGAAAATTAATAATTGGACTACTTTGGAAAAGGAAGCCTTTTGGGATTTATTTGAAAGGTATGAGGCAAGAGGCGGCAATGGTTTTATACATACTATTGTTGAACCTGAAATGAGACTGTTAAAAGAGATTGAGATTAGAACAATTGACTAGGAGGTGAGAATAAATGGGTCGACTATTTAAAAATTATGAAAACAAAATAACGTCTGAGTATGGAAATCGTATTTTAAACGGATTTTCAAGCTTTCATAGCGGTATTGATTTAGTTGGTAAAGGTGATAACAATGTAAGCCAGCTTGATTATATTATTGCTCATTCAGATGGCACTGTTAGTGCTGTTGAAAAAGGTATCCCTGGATTTTTAGCTGGAAGCTATGGTAATTATGTTTTGATATCACATGATAGTACATATTCAACTTTATATGCTCATATGGCGTATAGTTCTGTTACTGTAAAAGCCGGTGATAAGGTTACTAAGGGACAAGTTATTGGATATATGGGTAATACCGGTGATAGCTATGGTGCACATCTACATTTTGAAATAAGGAAAAATGGTACAAAGATTGATCCTAAGCCTTATATAAATGCTGATTTACCAAATTCTTTAACTTCTTCTACTCAAAATGTTGCCGGTACTACCAGTTCTTTTAAGTCTGGTGATGTGATTATGTTAAACAATGTGAATTTGTATAATTCTGCTTCTGCTAATGAGGCTGTTAATAAGAAGACAGGTACTTTTTATATATGGTCTTCAGATGTAGATAGAGGCAGAATACGTATTACAAATTTAGTTGACAGAGTTGGTGTAAGCGGACAGGTAACTGGGTTTATTGATGTATCTGATATATTGAAGACTGGTACTGTTATGAATAATACTACTTCTTCTAGTACTACTTCCTTTGTTAAGGATGGTTTGGACTATGGTCAGATATTTAATCCTACATATTATAGTGACAAGTATTCTGATTTGAAGAAGGTATATGGAACTGATGTAACGAAATTATTTAACCACTTTTTAAATTATGGAATGAAGGAAGGCAGACAAGCTATTTCTACATTTAATGTAATTGCTTATAAGAATAATTATGAAGACTTAAGAAAAGCATTTGGTGATAATATCGTGAGTTATTATAAGCATTATTTGCAATATGGTTATAAGGAAAATAGAAAAACAATATAAGGAGAATAAAGATTATGATTAAAAAAATTAAAATGTTTTTGGAATATAGAAAGAATAAGATGATTGTTAAAAGAGAGACTGTTAAACTTCTTTCTTCTGCCCTTTCAACTTTGAATGATTTAGCTGAAAAGAGTACAGATATAGCTAAGTTGATTTTGACACTTGCTGATGCTGTACAAAATACAGAAGATGATTCCAGCGAGGAGGAATAGATAATGGAAAATTTATTACATAATACAAGGAGGAGAGATAAATGGCTACTAACAATACCGTTTCTTTGCAAGCAATACTGGACAGCAGCAAAATCAACAGTACAGAAATTGCTAAGATTCAGAAAATACTTGATAAATATAAATTAAGCCTTAATGCTGAGATTGATAGAACTTCACTTATTAACTCATTGAAAAAATCTATGCCAAGTATTACAGCGGAAATACAAAAACTAGCTAATGTAAGTATTTCTGTGGATGTAGATCAAAAATCTGCTTCAAAAAGCGTCGGTAGGGCAAAATATAATAGTTGTCCCTCATTTTGAATATGCCGACAGTTATATGCTTCTTATGCGAAGTGTAAGTTTAGATTATAACAGCATGAATGAAAAATTTGCTTTCATTTATGCTTAAACAAGAGATATGGTGTACCTCTGCATGTATGTACACACGCATTAAAATGATTGGCGGCTGGGAATTGTGTAAACACTCTGCTACTCTCCTGATATGGTGACGTATTAGGCTTTAGTAACAATGCAGAACTTCACATGGTCAGCAGGTGACAGTTGTATGCTTTAGACGGTAGACAACTAACCTCACGGACTGATAGGCTTGCACTATTGAAATAATAGTGAATAGACAGTCGGGACTATACTGAGTGTGACAGGAATCATAGTAGGGAGCTATCTTCTACTTTCACATAATTTGGGCTCTTGTTGTCGGAGTTGATAGTAGAGACAATAAAGATTCGACTAATGTCGAATTTTTTAAATTTTGTAATTCTTGATTTATTATTTATTTTCCATTTTTAAAGTCCGTTTTATCGTACACCTCATTTGCTATTATTATAACATAACAAAAATAAAAACAAAGGGGAAATGCCAAATGACTTTAGAAATTAAAGAAAATATTATAAGAGTTATAATTTTAGAGATTGGAGGCCTATATTCTTCAATTTATGATGAAGTATATTGTACTCGCGAAGAATTTGAATTAATACAATTTAAATATTGTAATAAGAGAAAATGGAAGATTGTGGTTGCTACATATTAATGTTTTGCACAATTCCTATTAAATCTGTTTCCAAGTAACAGCGATTTATAGTCTGGTATTCGATTCAATTATTAAAAGTTTTAGTAATGCTAACGTAGTTTCGTTATTCACAAAAGGATTAGTAAGTGCTGCTGGTGAAAGTGCTGGCGTAGTAGGTACTTTAGGTTCTGTATTATCAAAAGTAAATCCTATACTTTCTATTGCTACTGCTGGTTTTTCTATCTTTACAAATATTATAGATAATGTAACTTCTTCTAATGAAGCTTATATAGAATCACAACAGGAAATCATAGATAGTGCCAATAAAAATATAAAAACTTACAATGAAGAAATATTATCCTTAGAAAGTTTATACGAAAAACTTCAAAATGCTAAATATAGTAAATCCGAACTACTTTCTTTATCACAAGAAATAAATGACGTTTTTGGTGAAGATACTTCTAGATTATTAGAAGTGTCTAATGGATATGATGTAATTAACGCAAAAATTCAACGTAGTATTGATCTAAAAAAGCAAGAATTGGAACTTGCTGAACAAGAAAAGAGAGATGCTGCTCATGCTATTGTAAAAAATACAGAGATTGAAAACAGTGGACCAGGTAGTTCTGCAACATTTGATAAGATAAAAAATGTAAAAGGGACTATAACAACCAAAGTTGACGATGATGATATAAGTATTGCTAAAGATGATTTAGAAAGCTTTATGGATAACTTTACTTTATCAACCAGCACTCAAGTTGTTGATAAAGTAAAACATATGCTAAATGACGGTGTTGTTGATGGTTCTGAATATAATCAAATTCTTGATTTATTAAATGACATCACTGATATTTCAACTAGAGAAAGTCTTATAAGTCAACTTGAAGGTCTTGTTGGTACACAAACAGTTGAAACAGAATCAGTTCAAGAAATTTTCAATCGATTAAAACAAAAAGCTGAAGAAAACGGAGAAAAATTATCATCAGCTGATGATTATGCCGCTTTATGGAGACAGGCTTTAGAGGAACTTAAAGATATACATACAGAAGATTCTACTGGAATTACAATCTTTGCTGATTTACCTCTTAACTTTAGAATGTCGATACCTTCTGAAGATGAGTTATCTGATGGATTTGAAACAATGTTATCTCAAGTACATGAAGCATTTTCAGATGTTATCAATAATGAAAGTTTTCTAACTCCAGATGAAAAATCAGATATCATTGATAAAATGTTTCTTTCTGGTATTACAGATGAAAATGCAATTCGTAATGCTATAAAAACTCTTGACGATAACACAGATTCTATAGATGATCTTTGGTATACATATTATGATAAGTTAAAACAATCACCCGAAGACGCTGATAGTTTTTTAAGTGACACAATTCTTGTTGCTATTGACGAATTAAAATCAACTGTACCCGAAGCTAGCGATGCTATTGACAGTCACTTTTCATATATGCTTAAACATTATAATAATAAAGCTGATGAATTTAAATATTCTACTGATACGGTTAAGTTCAATAATGTATTTAATGCAGAATCTTTTAAAGAAGCTGCTAATGCCTTAAAAGAGTTAGCTATATCTGGTGAATTAAGTCCTGAAGTTTTAACTTCGACGGAAACTTATAGGCAATTATTAGTTGATACTGGATTGACTGCTGCAGAAGTCGCTGAAAAAATACGTGGGATTGCTTTAACTGAAACTTCTCTCTCTAATATTATAAGTCAAATACAATCTCATGCTCAGTTACTCAATACAGTAAATAGTGAAATTTCCAATAATGGAAAAATTTCACTTGATACATTACAATCAATTGCACAGCAATATCCATTGCTTGAAAATTATATCATTGATTATCTTAGTGGTGTTGAAGGTGCTGAAGCCGAACTTATAAATAAGTTAAATGAGTGTTATGCTACTGATATTGAGAACTATAATGAGTATTATAGAGCAAAACAAGAGAATGATGAAACTTGGTGGACAGACTATGTTAAAAATGCTGGAACATGGGTTGATGATTTAGCTGCAAAGTATGGTATTGAACTAGAAAATTGTAGATCTTATGCTACAACTAAAGCTGCTATTTTAAATGAACTTCAAGAAACTGAAACTGAACTTGCAAAGCTTGAGAATACAAAGAAAGCACTTATGGAAGAACATGGAAATTCATGGGGTGAAATACTGTTCCTTCGGGATAATGGAACTAAATATAACCTTATAAAGGAAAAGTACAACAATCTCGATAAATCATATGATACATTAATTGATGATTTTAATAAATCAGTTGAACCAGTTACTACACCTCCTGATTTCAAGAAAACTAATTATACTGGTGGATCTTCACCTACAGAAGACAACACAGATTATTGGAAAAAAGAAGCTGATGATAAATATTCTCTTTATAAACATGAGTTAGCAATGAACTATATAACTGAGGCTGAATATTATGCCAAAGTTGATAAACTCAACAAACATTACTTTGCTAATAATGAAAAGTATATTTCTGAGTATCGTCAATACTCAGAAGAAGTATATAAGGGACTTCTTTCAATGCAAGATAAGGCAATCTCTGCAATCGAGAAACTTCGTGATTTAAGAGTGCAAATGCTTAAAGATGAAAAAGAAAAAACCATTAAGACTAATGAAGAAATCATTAAAACTGAAAAAGAAAAACTTGATGCTATCAAAAAAAATATTGATGCTCGTAAAGAGGCAATTCAGTTGCTTAAAGAGGAGTCTGACCATAACAAAGAAATGTCTGAAAAGAATAAAGCTATTTCTGATATTCAAACCCAGCTTGATGATATTAGATATGACAATTCCAGAGATGCTGCTGTAAAACGTAGAAAGCTTCAAGAAGAACTTACAAATGCACAAAAGGACTTAGATGATTATATAACTGACTATGAGTATAATCAGGCCTTAGATGCCTTAGATAAAGAAGCTGAACTGGCACAAGAATCTTATGATAATCTGGAAAAATTCTATACAGATAAAAATGAAGCTCTTAGAGCAGAATTAGACGATGAAGTTGAATTACTCAGACTTGCCATGAATGATATAAATGGAATGTCAGATACACTTTTTACATCCATGAAAAACTGGGCATTAGAAACTACTGGCGATGTTCAGGAAGTAACCAACGCTTGGAAAGAAGCTTATGCCGCACTTGAACAATACAACGGCATAAACAATCCTCAAGGCGCTTTAGACAAACTTAAAGCCAATGCTGGAAATAATATTGCTACTGCTGCAGATGGAGTTAATTCTAATGGTGGTAATAAGACACCGATTGTTGCTAACAATAATAACAATGGTGCTGGAAATAATCCAAGTGGTGCCATACCATTTTCTACTGAAAAATACTTAGGTAATAAATCTTTACTTAACAAAGATACCAGTATTGTAGATAGACTGAAGTATCACGACAAAGCAAGCTCATATGATGCGAGAGAAAGACTTTACAAATACTGGTTTGGTAGTGGTTATAGTGGTACATATGATCAAAATGTAAACCTTATTAAAAAAATGAAGCTCAATGGTTATAAAAAGGGTATTAAAAAGGTTAATTATGACGAATTAGCCTGGACACAGGAAAATGGAGATGAAATGATTATCCGTCCTGATGGTTCTATTCTTACTCCGTTACCAAAAGGCAGTGGGGTTATACCTGCTAACTTGACTGAAAACTTATGGGATTGGGGTGCTCTTAATCCTACTGACTTTATAACTCCGTTTTCAGCTTCATCTATTTCAAATATGCAGTCTAGCGATGATATTTCAATATCTATTGGTGATATCAATATCAATGGTACAACAAACTTATCAAAGAGCGATTTAAATGAGTTTAGAATGGGCATTGTAGATGATGTCTTTAATACAGTCAGAAAAAATCAAGCTAGACGCGGTAAAATATAGCATTTATTTAGGAGAAAACTATGCAAAAAACAATAATACTCTCAATCAAAGAGTTTAAAACTGAATTTGAAAGGCTCGTAACAGATAGTTCTCTACCGGCTTCTATCTTATGTCCGATTATGCAAAACTATGTTACAGACTTAAAATCTATGGAAAAACAAGAGTTTTCTATAGAACAAGAAAAATATGAAAAAGCAATGTCTGAAGAAATCCTTGAAAATGAATCCATCGGAATTGCTGAATAAAAAAACGAAAGGTAGGTCGTATATATGATAGGAAAGTTTTTTACCTACAACAATATATCTTCTGAGCAATATGGACTTCGTTTTTTATCATTAGAAACTTCTGAGGACAACCAAATAGGTGGAGTTATAGAATATACTAATTATAAAAACAATAAAAGTCCATATAACACCATTCAAGAAATTAACTATAATTCAACGTTTGAATATGAATTAGAAATGATTTCTGAAACAATCTTAGATGATAAAATAAATGAAATATATAATTGGTTGCTCTATCAAACCAACTATAAAAAACTTTTTATTAGTGGAGATACTGATTATTACTATAATTGTATTTTCACTAATGCTAGTTATATCAAAAAACTCGGTTCGTACGGTTACGGTATCTATGGAATAAAGGCAACAATGTTATGCGATAGTATGTTTATGTGGAAGGATGAAAAATATACTTATACGAATAGTCAGTTGATTAATACCGTTAAGCATAATGCTAATACCGATGTACGAGAATACACCTACCCTGCTCTTGTTATTAAAACAGGAGCA
>JAVBUL010000010.1:0-41719 GCA_031555415.1 Lachnospiraceae bacterium
ATTGTCCATAGTGTGAAAAAGAGCATGAAATTGAGATTAGAAAAGAGGAGGCGATAATGCCATATAAAGGCCAAGAAATAGCTTATATGGAAATAATTTATTATTGCCCGGTTGAAGATGGTGAATTTGTTCCAGATTATATCATGGATGAAAATTTGCGTGAGTTTAGAGATTCATATCGTGAAGCGAATGGTCTGTTAAAAACAGATGAGATTATTAATATTAGAAGTATTTATGGTCTGACCCAAAAAGAATACGCAAACTTATTAGGGCTTGGAGATGTAACGATACAAAGATATGAGAAGAAAGCAATCCAAGACAGTACGTATGATATGATAATGAGATTAACCAGGGAAAATCCAAACTATTGCTTACAAATGTTAGAAAAGAATAAAGAAAATTTTGAAAAAGTTAGATATACAGAAATTCGAAATTCTATATTGGCAAAAATTAAATTATATGGCGAAGATCATTTTGCCAAAGAATCTATACAGATGAAATATTTGGATTTCGAAGAGGAAACAGATCAAAACGGTTATGTGATTCTGGATATTGATAAAGTAAGTCTTGTTGCGAATTATATTTCACATTATGTTGACGCTCTCTATAAGGTTAAACTAATGAAGCTGTTATGGTATGTTGATCAGCTATCATTTAAGAAATATGGAAAAGCTATGACGGGACTTGTTTACCAGCATAGGCCGTTAGGGGCATTACCCATAGCGCACTATGATTTAATGAAACTGTCTGCTATTGAAGTTGAAGAAGAGGAATTTGAAGACTGCACATCGTATAAGATTCTACCTGCAAAGGATATTTCGATAACCGCTTTGCGTTTTGAAGAAATCTCCGTAATACAGGAAGTGCTCAACAAATTCAGAAGTTTTACAACGAAGGAATTAGTTGATTACATGCACAAAGAAAGAATATATGTGGCAACAGAAGAAAAAGAGATTATGCCTTTCTCAAAGGAATACTTAATTGAAGACTTTTAACCCAAACAAACAAAAATGCCATCCTGGCTTTGTGTCCCAAAAACACATCCAAGATGGCCTTTCAGCTAAAACTATGAAAATGGAAGAAGAAAAATATATTTAGAGTATAACACAAATGTAAGAAAAATGTAAGCCTTTTTTGGAAATAAATGAAAATAATTGTAATTCTTACATTAATACCATGAAAAAGCTTGATTTATGCCTTACAGCAAACTTGGCTAAAGTGAGTAACTTACCTTACAACGAATAATTTAATATCTTCTTAGAAAGCTTTACCTTGTCATAAACGACAAGGTATTCTTTTTCGGAAAGCTCACTAACATAATTCAAAGGGAAGTCTTTCATGACTCCCTTGTCCCATAAGAGGTAAGCCGCTTTGTTATAAGCTACGGCTGCCTCCACCTCCGTAGGAAATCTTCCTATTATATAATCTCCATTAATATGAATCTTACTTATATAAGTAGGAACCCCTTTATCCATAACCTCCATAACACCATGGTACTTATTGATAATCTCAATATTCTCATATCGAAAGTCCGTATTGTCCCCATTCACAAACCGGAAATCCCGTCCTTCGACAGCAAAATTCTTGATACCATACCGGGAGAGGATATTCACCTGCATCCCGTAGTCGGCTACAAACAGATGCCCACCCCGCCTTGAGATCGTATGGGTAGAATAATAGAACAAGTCATCTACTGCAAACTTAAAAGGTGCATACTGGTCTATATAATATAAGAAGTAACGGTGTTTCAGATAGATAGGCGTCTTAAAATAAATCCCATTGTCCCGAAAATTGATGAGAATCACCCATTTGTCAAAGGGAAGGCCCTCTTCATATTCAGGATAGGAATCAATGGTATAAGTATCCTTGTCGTTAATCACTCTTCCAGCCAGTAGGTACGCAGCATGTGCTGCCTCCTCTGTCGGGTAGCTGCCAAGGCTGATGTGTTTGTTCTTATAAGTAATGGAAGAACGGTAATAAATCTCACCGCTCTTTTTCTTCCCAATGTATACTCCTGGTAATAATCCCATATTTCCTCCGATGTATAAGCGTACTAATGATAGTTTACCTTATTTTAGCGCATTCGTACATAGGGAGATGGTAGGAAATGTAGATGCCAAAGGTTGTCTAAGGTTTGCGCCTGCAACGATGTAAACAGAATATTGCAATGTAGGTAAGCGGAAACAGTGGAAGAGCAGTGAAAGAATAAAAGAGTGAGAGAATAAAAGAGTGAAAGAATAAAAGCAGTGAAAGAGTAAAAGCAGTGAAAGAATAAAAGCAGTGAAAGAATAAAAGTAGTGAAAGAGTAAAAGTATATTAAATAAATTGACATATAAAATATAACAAATAAGAATTGTGAAAAATTATCGGGAAATAATGGAATAATTGCCGGTAAGCTGGATAGAATATTACATAAATATTAAGCCAAAAAAATAGAAAAGCCGACAAAATCGTTTCTACAGGAATAGAAAATTAAAAATGCGTAAAAATTAGTTAACAATTAGTTAACAATTGAAAAAAGTTCTAATGGTAAAATCAACCAATTTAAGGATTGAAAACTATAGTTTGATTGGTTGATATTAACATAAGATGGTAAAATTCGAAAACAACTATAAGTGGTATCTCCCAAACTTTATTCAAACTTATTGACACAATTTTCTCAGATGTTATAATCCAACATGTTAGTTTTTACGAGGGGTAAAAATTGGAAAAAAGGAGTTCATTATGTTAAAAAAGAATTTGTTTCTTCTGAGTGGTAAGAACACCGGTTGGGCAGCAGGAATCTTATACTGCCTCATGGCTCTGGTACTTATCATTGGAACTGGTGAGATAACAGCAGAAGAAAAAGCAACCGCAGTGGTATATGCCCAGGCAAAGCCGCTGGCGGCCACAACCCTTTCGACAGAAGAGATAACCAACGACCCACAATTGCAAATAGACGAAAAGACAGACAAAAAAGACAAAGAAGCAGGCGAAGAAGTAGACGAAAAAGTAGAAATACAGGAACGAGTCCAATCAGAGGAAAGCAATCAAGAACGGAATCAAGAACGGAATCAGTTAGAAGAAAGTGCTCAGGCAGCTCGTGAAGAAGCAGCAGCAGAAAATGCCCTGGTGGAAGAAACGCTGCGGAAAAAGGCAGAGAAAGAAAAAGCCAATGCGATTACCCTGTCCAAGGATGAAAAAGAAATCCTGTGCCGGATTGTTGAGGCAGAAGCAACCGGAGAAGATGTGAAAGGGAAGATGCTGGTTGCCAACGTCGTGATGAACCGGGTGAAGAGTGAGAGATTCCCGGATTCCGTAAAGAAAGTAGTATTTGCCAAAAGACAGTTTTCGCCAGTATCGGATGGACGGTATTACCGGGTTAAGGTTACATCCGAAACAAAAAAGGCAGTAGAACGGGTACTGGACGGAGAAGATTACTCCAAGGGAGCCTTGTATTTTATGTCCAGGGGGAAGGCTAGCTCCAGGAATGTATCCTGGTTCGATCGGAAGCTTACCAAGGTGCTAAAGTATGGGACACATGAATTTTATAAATAAAAGGTGACTGCTTGAGAAAGTGTGACACCGATTATATAGTAACACAATGAGCCGGCACAGGGGGATAAGGTGCCGGCTCATGGCATTAATCGGTAAAATGTTGCAAGGATTTGACAAACCACACGAGGGAAATTTAGCGTGGTGAAGTGAAAAAGTGGTTGATTTGAAAAAAAATCCGTGTTATAATGCTCACGTAAAGCGAGTGAGATGTTGAAACATTGGTGTGAAGAGGAGAAAACAGATGAGTGTATTATATAGAAGTACCAGAAGCAATTTTGAAACAGTGACAGCTTCCCAGGCAATCTTAAAAGGGTTGGCAGATGATGGCGGATTGTATGTACCTACTTCCGTTCCCAAGCTGGCCGTTTCCCTTGAGGCACTTTCCAAGATGTCTTATCAGGAAGTAGCTTACGAGGTAATGAAGCTGTTTTTTGAAGATTTCACCGAAGAAGAGCTGAAGACCTGCATCAATCGGGCTTATGATGATAAGTTTGATGTGAAGGAGATTGCTCCACTGAAATGTGCAGATGGTGCATATTATCTGGAATTGTTTCATGGATCCACCATTGCCTTTAAGGATATGGCGTTGTCCATTCTGCCTCATTTGTTGACCACATCAGCGAAGAAGAATCAAGTGAAAAATGAGATCGTGATTCTGACCGCTACCTCAGGAGACACAGGGAAGGCGGCATTGGCAGGATTTGCCGATGTAGAGGGAACCAGTATTATTGTATTCTATCCTAAGGACGGCGTAAGTCCGGTACAGGAGAAGCAGATGGTGACACAGAAAGGAAAGAACACTTCCGTCGTTGCCATTACCGGAAACTTCGACGACGCCCAGACCGGCGTTAAGAATATGTTTAACAATAAGGAACTGGCGAAGAAGATGGAGGAAAATGGTTATCAGTTCTCTTCCGCTAATTCCATTAATATAGGTAGACTGATTCCGCAGGTGGCTTATTATGTGTATGCATACAGCCGATTGCTGAAGGACGGCGTGATTCGAGATGGGGAGGCCATGGATGTGGTAGTACCTACTGGAAACTTTGGAAATATCCTGGCAGCTTATTATGGAAAGAGAATGGGACTGCCCATTGGCAAGCTGGTTTGCGCTTCCAATGAGAACAAAGTTTTGTTTGATTTTTTCAAAACCGGAGTGTATAATAGAAATCGTGAGTTTATCCTGACAAGTTCTCCATCAATGGACATTCTGATTTCCAGTAATCTGGAGCGGTTGATTTATGCCATTGCCGGTGATGATGCAGATAAGTGTGCGGAATTTATGGAAAGCCTGGCGAAGACAGGTGAGTATGAGATTGATGCCGAGATGAAAGCACAGCTTAAGGACTTTGTGGGAGGGTATGCTGACGAAGCTAAGACAGCAGAAACCATAAAGAAGCTTTATGAAAGTGATCAATATGTTTTGGATACCCATACAGCAGTGGCAGCCAGTGTATATTACGACAGCAAAACTGACACCAAAGCTGACACCAAAACCGTCATTGCTTCTACAGCAAGCCCATATAAGTTTGCGAGAAGTGTTATGACAGCAATTGATGGTAAGTATGATCGTTTATCCGATTTCGAATTGATCGACGAATTAAATAAAATTTCCGGAGTGAAAATTCCACAGGCCATTGAAGACATTCGAAGTGCAGAGGTATTACATGATACCGTATGTGCGACAGAGGAAATGCAGGCGACTGTGGAGGGGATACTGGGACTGAAGTAATAAGGAAAGAATGCGATTGTGTCCGAGTGTTTTCTATAATAATGCTTATATCTTTATTATATTTGTAATTCAGGCTTAGCAAAGAGAATTGTGTGAGTAGGCAACGAAAGCATAATTCTCTTTGTGTTTTTTATGGAAAGAGAGCATAGAATGCCATGGATTGTTTTGGCAGTAAAGCAGCGGAACTGCTTGCAGTACGGGATTTTTAGAATGATTTTTATTAAAAAAATTAAAAAATATGAATAAAATTAAAAAAAACCTAAATTTGTTGATTTGTTGCCATAATTGTGACATAGTCAGAGTGCATTATAAAGGCAAGTTAAAGATAACACCAAAAAATGAGTGCATCACATTTGGTAAACAACCCGTTGTCTTTAATGCAAACATATTAATCACAATGGTGGGGAATACAAGAACAGCCCGATAAATAAACGGCTGTATCGATTGTGAGAATAGGAAAATTCTTAGGAAAAGGACTTGACCTTTGAATTGAATATTGTTATAATCATCTTGTTATTGGAAAGATTATATTTAGGTATATTGTCTTATTTTGCGGGGGAGGTAGTAACGCCTCTTTCACTAGTATTGACAGGAGAACTGAATATAATACTCAACCATAAATTTAAGGAGGAAGAAAAATGAAGAAGAATTTCGTTAAGAAATTAGCTCTTGCTATGACTATGGCTTTAGTTGTATCTGCTGTAGCACCAGCTGCCAATACTGCTTCCGCAGCAGCAGCTCCTGCATTCAAGAGCACAACCGCTAATTTAAAAGTTGGCGAAACAAAGAAATACAATGTTGCTAATTCTGGTAACTACAGCCTTTACAAAGCAGTTGTTGGAACTAAGTCAGTTGCTAAAGTTGTAAACGGTGGTGCTGGAAAAGGCGCAACCAAGTATGTTAAGATTACTGGTTTAAAAGAAGGTAAGACAACTGTAAGAGCAGAATTAAAGAACTATGCTACAAAGAAAGTTGTTACACCTAGAATCGCAGTTGTTGTTGCTTCTGATAAGGCTGTATTATCATCTGTTACTCAAACAAGAACTGGTGAAGTTGCTGCTAAATTCAGTGCTGCATTAACTGCTGTAGATGTAGCTAATTTTTCTCTCGTAAGAGAAGATAATGTTGTGTTCCCAATTAAGAGCGTTGCTCTTGACGGAACAGACAAAACCAAAGTTACAATTACCACATTTTCTGGCATGAGCGATGGTAAGAAATATACTGTAACATATGATGGCAAATCAGTTGACTTTGTAGCTACCGAAGGAACTGTTGCAAGCCTTAATGTAACTCCTAATACTATTACTGCTGGAAAAGAAACTGAAGTTAAAGCTCAGACTTTGGATGCCAAGGGTGTTATCCTTAGCGAAACTGCATTCACGGGAACTCTTCCTGCAGGTGTAAGTTGCACAATCATTCCTGAAAAGGGATATACAAATGGTTCTAAGTTGTATCTTCCAGAAGTAGGAGATACTGCAAAAGCAACTTTAGAGTATCATACTTATAAATATGATTCTGAAGGAAATGAAACTGGCGTTATTAAAAACGAGTTTGTAATTACAGCAGTTGCAAATGCAACTACAGTATCTAATTTTAACTATACAATTAAAGATGATGCATCTCTTCCAGTTTGGAATTCGGCTTCCTTTGAAGCAAACAAAACTGTTAAAGTTGACACAGCTAACCAAAAAGCATACTTCTACATCAAAGATTCTAACGGAGATGAAATTGCTACAGCAGATTATGCAGATTATAAAGTGGTTTCAAGTGATTCTTCCAAACTGTTAGTAGCAGAATCTCCTTTAAGCAAGGGTGGCGCTGTTTCTGTTGAAGGTGTTTCAGCAGGTGTTGCTTACATTGTTGTTAAAAATGCCGCAACTGGTGCAACTGTTACCACATTACAAGTAACAGTTGCTGCAAAAAGTAAGGCTACAACCTTGAATTTAAGTGGAACTTCTTTCTCTGTATCAACCGATATTGGTACTACTGTTACACCTACAATTAAAGACCAGTACGGAAATGATATGGCTGCTAAAACTGTTACTGTTGAGTTGTTAAGTACACCTAATAATGCTACTTTAAAAAATAGTACTCTTACAGGAAAAGTTGAAGTAGTAGCTGGTAAAGTTGTTTTAACACCAAGTGCAATTGTAGTTAATCAAACAAATGATTATGGTGTGTATACATTTAAGGTAAGTGCTACAGATAGTAAAGATAATTCTGTTAGCAGAACATTTAGCTATAATATTGTTGGTTTAACTCCAGGTGCAACCTCTACTTTTGATCTTGTTTTAAGTGATACATCTGTAGATACTACTGTAACAAATGGAACAACTGATAGTGGAAAAACAATTAATGTTAAAGTTGCTGAGTATAAAAATGGCGTACAGGTAAATACTGTTGCAACCATGAGTGCAATTACTCTTAAAAAGGCAGATGGAACAACATTAGCTTCTTCTGCTAATAACGTAACTTGTGCCGCAATTGCTGATGTTACTACTCCAGTTAGCGCTAATTCCTTGAATATTGTTGCATCAACAGGAACTGCAGGTAGTCTTTATACAAAGAACCTTGAAGCTGGAAATTATGTAATTACAGTTGAAAGTGGTGGAAAGACATTAACAAAATCATTTACGGTTAAAGACACACAGGGAACTGGAGGCTACACTGTTAAAACTAATGAGGTTGCAGGTGGTTCATTAGAAAACTTCTTTAAGGTTACAAATAATGTACAGTTCTCATATGGTGGAGTAGATCAGACAATTACTAACATTACTGCTATTGATGCATCTTTCTTAACCAATGGAAATGCTTATGTAAGAACAGTTAAGGCACAAGTTACAATTCCTGGCGGCTCTAACAATGCAGTAATCGTAACTTATACAATTAATCAGACATTTACTGGAAACATTTCAGGTGTCATGAATTAATTAAGCCGAGCTTAAAACATGAAAACAGATTTTCTGTTTTAACAAACTAGTATAACAAAGTTGCTGAATATTAAACTATTTAATATTCAGCAACTTTTTGTATGACAAAGAGAATCCGTTTATCAGGAGGGATTGTGTTGAAAAAGAATAGCAAACAAAACATAAAATTGTATGATAATATTAAATTAATACCTGTTTATATTGTTTTTGCTCTGATTCCGCTAATTGTAAAAGAGCATTACTATAATTCCAATCTTGAGAATATTCCATGGTATGCTTCTGGTAGGGAGTTAGATATGTTTTTATATTGGAAGTCGATTGCGGTTATTGTTGTTGGAATTAGTATGATATTAATATTATGGTTTGGAAACAAAAAGGAAAGTAAAAAGCTTTCACTTATATTTGTTCCGCTCATTGTTTTTGAATTGTTTTTGGTTATGTCATCTATTTTGTCTCCAAACGCATATTTTTGTTTTCATGGAATAGGGGAGCAATTTGAGTCCTTATGGGTTTGGCTAGCCTATGGAATTACTGTAATTTATTCCTACGTAGTAATAAGGAATGAGGAAGAGCTTAAGAGAGTGGTGACGTGGTTAACGATAGGAATAACGGGAGTTTTGCTTATTGGACTAAGTCAACTTTTTGAGTTGGATTTTTACAAATTGTTATATCAAAACAAAGGATATAATTTTATGTTTGAACCTGGTAGGGTTTATGGTTCTTTCTATAATCCAAATTATGTAGGAACTTATGTCTCACTTTTGTTTCCTGTAATCTTGACATTGTTTATTTGCAAAAAGGAAATTAAAAGCCGCCTATTTACTGGCGTGGTAATGATGGGGTTGCTATTGTTATTGGTTGGTTCTAGATCAACAACGGGCTTTTTGATAACAGGCCTTAGTACATTCCTTCTTCTTGTATTTTATAGAAAGAAATGGTTAAGAAACAGAAAGGTCGTTTTAATATCGTCGGCGTTATTCTGCTGTATTTTATTTGCTGCTCGTGGTTTTATTGAAGAGAATGTTGTAAATAAGATAAAGAGTACTCTGAAAGAGAGTATATCTACTGAAAAAGTGATTACCAAAATCGAAACGAATGATGATAATATTGTAATTGAATATATGGGAAATAGCCTTTATATTGATTTTCGGCTTACAAATCAGGACATTGAAGAATTTACCTTTTATATTACGGATGAAAAGAATGTGGAAGTTGCTTCCGACATTAATTATGATTCTGGTGTTATAACTTTGACCGATGAGCGCTTTAGGGGAATATTGATAAATGCAGTTTATGTTACAGATTTGAATAATTTACTGGCATTTACGGTTACCATAGGAGGTAAAATGTGGAATTTTACCAATCAAGTGGATGGAACTTATTATTATATTACAAATGCAGGCAAATTGGATAAGATAAAAGAATACCCATCCGCTATATTCACAAAGAGACCTGATTTGTTTTCAGGGAGAGGATATATCTGGTCTAAAACCATTCCTCTTTTAAGTAAGACATTAATATTAGGTACTGGAGTTGAAACATTTATGCTTGCATATCCAAATGACGATTATGTAGGAAATTATAACATGGAAATTGAAAATACTTATATTACAAGACCTCACAATATGTATCTTCAAATGGGAGTACAGACAGGGGTTATCTCTCTGATTTCGTTTTTGTGTTTTTACTTCATTTATGCGATTTCGTGTATAATGTTATACTGGAAAAATGAGTGTACATCTTATGAAAGTAATATCGGATTGGGGATTTTTATAGGAACAGTTGCCTATATGCTTGTTGGAATCATTAACGATTCTACAGTCACTGTTGCTCCGATATTTTGGTGTCTGATAGGGACAGGAATAGGGATTAACACTCATCTCAAAAGAGTATAAGTATATTATAGAAAGAGGTTCTTTTCTGTTTGGAGTATTACAATGAAAAGAACTTTTTTTCCTTGTACCAATTAAAATGTTTTGACTTAAAATGCTTTGATAGGATTCCACAGGTTATTTTTCTTGTGAATGCCCCACATCAAAGGATAAAAGAGGACTTTGGCTAGAAGTTTAGAAAAACTTTTCTTCACCCCTAGATTAAGTTTAATCTGTTTGACAATTACATCTATTTTGATTAAAATGAAGATATTATTAGTAGTATAACTAAGAGAAAATCAGTTTTTGAATGCTATTCATTATAATAAGTAATCATTGTTGGAAAGGATATATACATGAAAGGTATCGTATTAGCAGGAGGTTCTGGAACAAGGCTCTACCCTTTAACAATGGTAACAAGTAAGCAACTATTACCTGTTTATGATAAGCCGATGATTTATTACCCGCTATCTGTTTTAATGAATGCTGGAATCAAGGATATTTTGATTATTTCCACTCCACAGGATACTCCTAGGTTTAAGGCTTTGCTTAAAGACGGGGAACAATTTGGAATTAATCTAACATATAAGGTACAGGAAAATCCAGATGGACTAGCACAGGCGTTTATTATTGGAGAGAGTTTTATTGGTACTAATACAGTAGCTATGGTTTTGGGCGATAATATTTTTGCTGGATATGGACTTAACAAAAGATTAAAAGCAGCGGTGAAAAATGCTGATAGTGGGAAAGCAACTATATTTGGGTATTATGTCAATGATCCTGAGCGATTTGGTATTGTCGAGTTTGATGATGAAGGAAAAGCCATTAGTATAGAAGAAAAGCCAAAAAAACCCAAAAGTAATTATTGTGTAACAGGGCTATATTTCTATGATAATCGTGTAGTGGAATATGCCAAAAAGTTAAAACCTTCAAAACGTAATGAACTAGAAATCAGTGATTTAAATCGTATTTATTTAGAAAACAGAACTCTTTCTGTTGAGATTCTTGGACAGGGATTTAGTTGGCTTGATACTGGAACGCATGAAAGTCTTGTGGAAGCAACCAATTTTGTAAAGACTATCGAGACTCATCAACATAGAAAAATTGCATGTTTAGAAGAGATCGCGTATTTAAATGGCTGGATTGATAGAAAACAATTAGAGAGAAGTATTGAATCATTAATAAAAAATCAGTATGGTCAGTATCTGAAAGATGTATTAGATGGAAAGTACTTAGATTTGTTACAATAAGGAGAAAAAGATGACAATTTTGGTGACAGGTGGTGCTGGATTTATTGGCTCTAATTTCATTACTTATATGATGAATAAATATTCAGAGTACCGCATTGTTTGTATAGACAAGCTTACCTATGCTGGCAATTTATCTTCGCTGGCGTCTGTTTATAATAATAAAAATTTTTTGTTTATTAAGGAAGATATTTGCAAACATCAAAGTGTATATCGTTTGTTTGAAGAATACCAACCGGATATGGTTGTTAATTTTGCAGCAGAAAGTCATGTGGATCGATCGATTGATAACCCAGAGATTTTTATTGAGTCCAATATCATTGGAACGAGTGTCCTTTTGGCAGCCTGTCGAAAATATGGTATTAGTCGTTATCATCAAATATCAACTGACGAAGTTTATGGAGACCTTCCTTTGGACCGACCGGATTTGTTTTTTACAGAAAGAACTCCGATTGTCACAAGTTCTCCTTATAGCGCATCTAAAGCTTCAGCCGATTTACTGGTTTTGGCCTATTACCGAACTTACGGCTTGCCTATAAGTCTTAGTCGATGCTCTAATAATTATGGCCCATATCATTTTCCAGAGAAATTGATTCCACTAATGATTATTAATGCATTAAATGATCGCCCCCTTCCTGTATATGGGAATGGCTTGAATGTACGTGACTGGTTGTACGTAGAAGATCATTGTAAGGCTATTGATTTAATTATCCATAAGGGTCGCGTGGGTGAAACTTATAATATCGGTGGTCATAATGAAAAGACAAATATTGATATTGTTAAGAGTATTTGCAAGTACCTTAATAAACCAGAATCACTTATAACATATGTAAATGATCGCAAGGGCCATGATATGCGTTATGCAATTGATCCTTCTAAAATAAATAGTGAACTTGGTTGGTATCCAGAAACAAAGTTTGAAGATGGTATCCAGAAAACTATTGGCTGGTACTTGGAACATAAGACCTGGTGGGAAACTATTATTTCAGGTGAGTATCAGCAGTATTATGAAAAAATGTATGGAATCAATAAGCAAGGGTCCATGGAGGATTAGAAGAATGAAAGTATTTGTCACGGGTGCAATCGGCCAACTTGGACACGATGTGATGAAAGAATTGGTTAGACGAAATCATGAGGCAATTGGTACAGATACCCCACAAATGGATATCACAGATACTGCAACTGTGGAAAAATATATTACAGAATTCAATCCAGATGCAGTGATTCATTGTGCGGCGTGGACAGCAGTAGATTCAGCGGAAGAAGCGGAAAACATTCCTAAAGTATATGCTGTGAATACCGATGCAACAAAAAGTATAGCAAAAATTTGCTCACAAATAAATAGCAAACTTATTTATTTGTCCACAGACTATGTGTTTTCTGGAGGAGGCGAAACTCCTTGGAAAATTGACGATGAAAGAAAACCATTAAATATTTATGGACAGACAAAGTATGAAGGTGAACTTGCAGTTGAAAAGTATACAAATAGGTTCTTTACCGTAAGAATTTCTTGGGTATTTGGTATTAATGGAAAAAATTTTGTAAAGCAGATGCTTTGCCTCGGAAAAGATAAAGAAAAGCTTGAAGTAGTAAACGATCAGATAGGAAACCCAACGTATACAAGGGATTTGACCCAGCTTTTAGTGGACATGATTGAAACTGAAAAATATGGATATTATCATGCAACAAATGAAGGCGAATACATTTCTTGGTATGACTTTGCAGTTGAAATATTTAAACAAGCATCAGTTTATAATTCATTATATAAAAGAGTAGAGGTGGTGCCAATAGGAAGCAGTTTCTATCCGACAAAAGCTAAGCGGCCATCTAACAGCCGATTAAGCAAGCAAAGATTGGCGGATATGGGATTTAAGCTACTTCCAACATGGCAAGATGCGTTGAAACGCTATTTAATGGAAGCAGAAATTCAAGAAATTATTAGGAGTAGGAATCATGGGGAACTTTAAAATAGAGAAGTGTGATTTAGAGGGATTGTATGTGATTGAATCGGTAGTTTTTGGTGATGAGAGAGGTTGTTTTATGGAAACTTATCATCAAAAGGAATTTGAAAAGGCAGGTATTCATGCCAACTTTGTGCAGGATAATCAATCGAAAAGTATAAAGAATGTGCTACGCGGATTACATTTTCAGGTAAATCAACCTCAAGGTAAGCTAGTAAGAGTTACTAAAGGAAAAGTATTTGATGTTGCAGTAGATATTCGCAAAGAATCTAAAACGTTTGGTCAGTGGTATGGTGTGGAATTATCAGAAAAAAACAAGAAGCAATTTTATATATCGGAAGGTTTTGCTCATGGTTTTCTGGTTCTTAGTAATGAAGCTGAATTTATGTATAAATGCACTGATTTTTATAACTCAGAAGATGAATGCGGAATACGCTGGGATGACGAAAAGATTGGAATTATATGGCCGATTGAAGACAAAAATAAGCTAATTATTTCAAAAAAAGATCAAGAATGGGGAAACTTAAAAAAGGAATTTGGAATTTAATAGTTGCTAGAGCTTCTAAATAGATAGATTATCAATATATATAAACGGAAGGATACACATTTTATGTTTCATAACAAGATTTTACTAATTACAGGCGGTACAGGCTCATTTGGAAATGCAGTTTTAAAACGTTTTTTGGATACTGATATTAAGGAAATAAGGATTTTTTCGCGTGATGAAAAAAAACAGGATGATATGCGTCATCAGTACCAAAATAAAAAGGTTAAGTTTTATATTGGTGATGTGAGAGATAAACAAAGTATTCAAGCAGCCATGCATGATGTGGACTATATTTTCCATGCAGCTGCATTAAAACAAGTTCCTAGCTGTGAGTTCTTTCCCTTGGAAGCAGTCAAAACTAATGTAATAGGAACAGATAATGTCCTATCTGTAGCGATAGAAGAAGGGGTAAAAAAAGTCATTTGCCTATCAACAGATAAGGCTGCTTATCCAGTAAATGCAATGGGGACATCTAAAGCGATGATGGAAAAAATAGTGGTAGCAAAGTCTAGAACTGTAAAACCAGAAAAAACTATGATTTGCTGTACTAGATATGGAAATGTAATGTGCTCAAGAGGGTCTGTTATTCCTTTGTTTATTGATCAAATAAAGGAGGGGAAGGATTTAACTGTAACAGAGCCAACTATGACTAGGTTTATTATGAGTTTAGATGAAGCAGTAGATCTTGTATTATATGCGTTTGAAAATGGAAATAGCGGAGACATTATGGTTCAGAAAGCACCTGCATGCACAATTGAAGTTTTAGCACAAGCAGTTAAAGAGTTATTTCATTCTGACGCCAACATAAGAGTTATGGGGATTAGGCATGGTGAAAAAATGTATGAGACATTATTAACCAATGAAGAGTGTGCTAATGCAATTGACAAAGGGAATTTTTATCAAGTACCTGCCGATAAACGGGATTTGAATTATGATAAATATTTTAAAGAAGGGGATGTAAGCAGAAATAGACTAACAGAGTTTAACTCTAATAATACACAATTGTTGTCTGTGAAGGAAGTAAAGGAAAGATTGCTAAGAATTGATTATATTAAACGTGAAATCACTGAATGGGAGAAATAGAAGTTATGAAAATACTTGTTACTGGTGCGAATGGATTTGTTGGGAAGAACCTAATTGCGGAGCTGAAAAACAAGGGCTATCAAGAAATTTATGAATACGATATTGATACTCCGGCTACTTCATTACCTCTTTTTTGTGAAGATTGCGATTTTATTTTTAATTTAGCAGGTATTAACCGAACAGCTGATGAATGTGAATTTATAACTGGAAACTTTGATTTCATTTCAAGGATTTTAGGACTTTTAAAACATTATGAAAACAAATGTCCTATTATGAATTCCTCTTCTATTCAGGCACTGCAGGACACCCCTTATGGAAGGAGTAAAAAAGCAGGTGAAGATTTAATTCTTACGTACGCAAAACAAAATGGTGTGAAGGTATATAATTACAGACTCCCTAATGTATTTGGTAAATGGTGCAGACCAAACTATAATAGCGTTGTTGCAACTTTTTGCCATAATATTGCAAATGGATTACCAATACAAGTCAATGATAGAAATACAGAATTACAATTAGCATATATTGATGATGTGGTAGACGAATTGTTGAGGGCATTGGAAAATCAGGCGCATCTAGATGAAAAAGGACATGGCTATATTCCGGTTTTGCATAATGTGAAGTTGGGAGAAATAGCTGATATGATTAAAATGTTTGCAGAAAGTAGAGAAAGCCTAATGATTCCATGTATGGAAAGTAATAGTTTGTCAAAAAAATTATATAGTACTTATCTAAGCTATTTACCTCCCGAAAAGTTTATTTATCCTCTCAAAATGAATATAGATGGCCGAGGGAGTTTTACTGAAATATTAAAGACCCCAGAGCGTGGTCAAGTTTCTGTTAATATATCAAAGCCAGGAATTGTAAAAGGAAATCATTGGCATCATTCTAAAAATGAAAAATTTATTGTAGTAAGCGGAAAGGGGATTATTCGTTTTCGTAAAGTGGGTGCGGAGGAAATTATTGAAGTTAAAGTTTCAGGAGAAAAGATAGAAGTGGTTGACATTCCAACAGGTTATACCCATGAAATCATTAATATTGGAGAAAGCGACTTGATTACGCTTATGTGGGCAAACGAATGCTTTGATTTTGATAAACCGGATACCTATTATGAAAAAATAAAGGGAGAAAATTAAGGGTATGAAACGTTTGAAATTAATGACGATTATTGGAACAAGACCAGAAATTATTCGATTATCAGAAGTGATAAAAAAATGCGATGTATATTTTGAACATATATTGGTTCATACAGGCCAAAACTACGATTATAAATTAAATGAAGTTTTTTTTGAAGATTTAGGACTACGTCATCCAGATTATTATTTGGATGCTGTAGGCGATGATTTGGGAGAAACCATTGGAAATATTATTGCTAAAAGCTATAAAATTATGCAGGAATTAAAACCGGATGCATTTTTGGTGCTTGGTGATACTAATTCAGCATTATCAGCCATTAGTGCAAAGCGGCTCAAAATTCCTGTTTTTCATATGGAAGCAGGAAATCGTTGTTTCGATGAGAATCTTCCAGAAGAGACGAATCGACGAATTGTTGATCATATTGCAGATTTAAATCTATGTTACAGTGAACATGCAAGAAGATATTTAAATGCCGAAGGAACAGCGAAGGAAAGAACCTATGTAATAGGCTCTCCCATGGCGGAGGTTCTTTCAGCAAATTTAGATAAGATAAACAAAAGTAATATCCTAGAGCAATTGGCCTTAACAAAAGAAGGGTATATTTTATTATCTGCTCATAGAGAAGAAAATATTGATAACCAAAAAAACTTTTTTGAATTAATGAATGCAATAAATATAATGGCAGAGGTTTATGGGATGCCTATTGTATATAGCACACATCCTAGAAGTAGAAAAATTATTGAACAAAGAAAATTTGAGTTTCACCCATTAATCAGGAAGCTGGAACCTTTTAGTTTTTCGGATTATAATTATTTGCAACAAAATGCTTTTTGTGTGGTATCAGATAGTGGAACTTTACCGGAAGAAACAGCCTATTTTAACAGTATAGGAATGCCATTTCCGGCAGTTTGTGTAAGAACATCTACGGAGAGGCCCGAAGCAATAGATAAGGGAAACTTTATTATTGGAAGCATTACAGCAGAGCAAGTTCTTCAGGCGGTTGACATTGCTGTTCGAATGCACAAAGAGGAAGAGTATGGTGCAGAGGTTCCCGATTATATTGATAAGAATGTAAGCATTAAGGTGATAAAAGCAATTCAGAGCTATACGGGTATTATTAATAAAATGGTGTGGAGAAAATAAGATAAAAGAAAGCGTTCAATCTCAATGTAAGTTAAAAAACTTGCGCTTATGTTAAAAATAGTTCCTCTTAGTACAGACTAAGATATGATATTTCTTAATCTTTACTGAGAGGAATTGTTTAAAAAAAAGGCTGCTATTCTAAGATGCCTGTATTGGTGAAATGTTGTGAAAAGTGAGAAACCCTTGCAAACACGCGGGTATTAGAGTATAATATAAGGGGTTACGTACACAAGAGAAAGAATGCTTTGGATGACTTAATAAGATTCAGACATATATCTCATGGCAACTTTTCTATTGATATTCACATAGAAAGATAAAAATTTATTCATTCAAAAAGGAAGAAATACACGAAGATATCTTGAAAATGACTTTACTACACAAGAGGCGTATGAAACTATTATAAGTGCACACAGCCAAAGTAGGAGATAATGTATGAAAATTTTATTAGTTTCACCGGTACCGCCGCCGGCAGGAGGAATTGCTACATGGACGCAAATTTATATGAACTCCCCAATTATGAAAAGCGAAGATATTACACTTGTTAATATAGCAAAAATTAACACGACAGGACGTTATCAAGCTAAGTACAATATTAAACATGAAATAATAAGAACAGTCAATATATTAAGAGAACTAAATAAAAAAGCGAAGAGTAAAAAGTATAATATAGCTCATATCAATTCATCATGTAGTAAATTAGGCCTTTTACGTGATTATATATGTGCATGCATTATCAAATTTTGGAGGTTAAATTATGTAATACAATATCATTGCGATATTGAATATATGGCAAAAGATAACATGAGCATTAAATTAATAAAAAAAATTAGTAAGATGGCAAAATGTACACTTTTATTAAATCAGAGCTCATTTCTATTTTTGGATAAATTGGGTGAATATGAAAAAATAATTGTTCCTAATTTTATTTCAAATGATATTTTATATTTGACAAAAAATGAAAAAAAAATTAATGAAGATGTAAAAAAAATAATTTTTGTTGGTAATTTGACTTTTTTAAAAGGCATAGACGTTATATGGAAATTGGCAGAGCGTCTACCTGAAATAGAATTTATTTGTGTTGGTGCCAAAAGTGAAATAGTAGATAATCTGCCAAAACATTCAAATATAAAGATTACAGGAATGATTAAAAGAGAAATTGTAATTCAATATATGATTGAAGCAGATATCTTACTTTTTCCTACACGTTCAGAGGGATTTCCTAATGTAATATTAGAAGCTATGAGTGTTGGACTTCCGATAATAACAACAGCTGTTGGTGCTATCCCGGAGATAGTTGAAGATGAAAAAGGCGCATTATTAGTAAAAATAGGTGATATTGAAGAATTTTACCAAGCTATTCTTAAACTTGATAAATCTTATATATTGCGAAAGGATATGAGTATTTGGAATCAGAAAAAGGTAAGAAAAGCTTATACAGAGAATATAGTTTTAGAAAAGCTTTTAAAAATATATAAAAAAAATATAGTTTGATTCAAGATGGAGGTTTTATGTATTTAATTTCTATAGCAAATAGAACTCTTTTTAATAGAAGACAAGATAATAAAAGAATATTTAAAATTTCTACGATTTCTTATGTTTTAGCAATTTTTATAGTTGTTATGCATGTCAGCCTACGTTTGCAAAGATTTTTAATTAATTTAGAAGATGTTGGTAATTTAGAGATTTTAACAAATTGTTCAATGGCTGTTTTTAGTTTTGCAGTACCTATGTATTTTTTGATTTCTGGTTTTTTGTTTTTTAACAATTATACAAAAGAAAAAGCAAAGGAAAAGGTTGCTTCTAGAATTTTTTCTTTAGGTATTCCGTTTGTTATTTGGAATATATTTTGTTATCTAATAAGGGTATCTATGTCATATATTCCAGTTTTAAATTTAGAAGAACCAACAGAAAACATTATAGAAGCAATATGGCAAAGCAGTTATAGTCCCCTTTGGTTTCTTCGTTCATTAGGAGTAATGATTGTTATATCACCAATTTTGTATTACTTAATCAAAAACAAAATAATAGGAATGGTGTTTATGATTGCTCTGACTATATTATCTTTAGTAGGATTTGATATACCATTAATATCATTATACTATTTACCCATTTTTATTTTTGGTGGATATATGGCTTTACATTATAAAGCATTAGCATTATGTACTAATCGTGAATCTAAATATAAAGTATTGTTTTTAGCCTTTTTTGTTATATTGGTGCTAGTAGCATGCTTTGTTGATTTTGGAAAGTATCAAATAGTGTTACATATTTACAGGTTTGCTATGCCTATAGTTTTTTGGGTAGTGGCAGATTCCTTTTTTGATTTTCAGAAATCGAGTAAATGGTATGTAAGATATGATTTTCTAATTTATTGTACTCATACGATTATATTAGATTTTTTTACTGAATTATTGCTTGTACTTCCTGTAAATAGTTATGGGTTATATTTTTTACAAATATTTTTGCCGATAATTCTTGTATTATTTATTACAACGTGGGGATATTTTTGGAACAAATATAGTCCTCGAAGCTTGCGTTTTGCTATTGGCGGGAGGTAGAGGGTTTGAAATCAGAAAAGCGGAAAGGAATTAAAATGGGTAAAAAATATATTTTAATGATATTAACCTGTGACAAAAACATTGACCTGTGGGAGGTTTTACTTAACCAAATCGAGAAGTATTGGCCAGATTATTCAGGAGAAATATTTTTCAACACAGAAAAAAGTGTCTTGGAGCAAGGGGGCTATAAGAATACACTGAGGTTTCCAAAACAAAAATATGAGTGGGATACACCATGGTCACTGCGCCTACTTAGTTGTTTAAATGAGATTAAAGAGGAATATGTTCTCTTTTTATTAGATGACTTTATTCTAACAAAAGCAGTGGATTTTGCTGAAATAGAGCAATGTGTAAAGCTTATGGAAGAAAATTCTGATATTGCATGTTTTAATTATATGCCAACTAATAGTGAGTATATAAAAAGAGAGTATGAGAGATATGAGCTGAAAGATAGAAAAGCCCCCTTTCGTATCAACTTGCAAGCAGCACTGTGGCGAAAAAGTTTTCTCGTGAAATATATCAGGAAGCACGAAAACCCATGGCAATTTGAATCGTGGGGGAGTATGCGCGCAAGGCGATATAGTGATAAAATATATCATATTGAAAAAGATGCTCCTATTGTATTTGACTATCCAGAGGGGGGCGTTTTAGCGGACAATCGTTGGAGAGGTAAAGAAGCGATTGAATTGATGAAAAATGAAGGCTATAAAATTGATTTTGAGGTAAGAGGATTTTATGAAAAGGGAGATAAAAGGAAAACAGAGATAGTTCACAGAACATTCATTCAAAAGGTGTGGCAAGTATTTAAGTCGCTAGTTTAGGGGGAAGCATGGAAAATCTTTTGATAACAGTATTTACGCCAACATATAATAGAGCAAACTTATTGGTGGCATTATATAAAAGCTTAATAAGCCAAACGGATAATCGGTTTAAATGGCTAATTGTAGACGATGGATCTACTGATGATTCAAAAAATGTAGTAGCAAATTTTATTCAGGAAAACAAACTAAGAATAGAGTATTTGTTTCAGGATAACCAGGGGAAACATGTGGCTCATAATAATGGGGTTAAGCATTGCAATACAGAGTTGTTCTTTTGTGTAGATTCAGATGATTATTTGGTAGATACAGCAATTGCTGATATCTATGCGATATGGGAGAGTGAAGCACTTAATGACGATGAAGAAATTGGTGGAATTGTTGCTTATCGAGGAATATCTGAAAAAAAAATTTTAGGGACATGTTTTCCTTTAACAGAGAAATTTTCAACATTAAGGGGCCTATATCAGAATGGAAAGATTGGAGACACCGCTTTAATTTATAAAACAAAGATACTTAAAAAGTTTCTTTTTCCTGTATTTAAAAATGAAAACTTTTTAAGGGAAAGTATCGTATATAATAGAATTGATGAATACTATGCCTTATACGTTCTAGAAAAGATTATATATATATGTGAGTATCGCAATGATGGTCTTTCGTTTAATGCAACTAGATATGAAATGTCGAACCCAAGAGGAGCTGCCGAGCATAGATACGATGAATATCAGAACAGTAATAATTTTTTATATAGATGTATCATGCTGGCGACTTATATTTACTATATGAAACGTGCACAAAAGTCAAAAGAAGCAATAAAAAGGATTGGTAGGTTGAAATATTTATTTCTTGCACCATTTGTACTATGTGTTGCTATCCGATATTGTTTTATTGTTAAGAAGGAAGCATAAATGAAAATATGGAAATGGTCTACATATGGAGTTTTTTTGATTGTATCTATACTAGTTATTTATTTTATAGATTTGGCTTATTTTGGCAGAAAAAATGATAAACAAAAAAAAGTTTGTTATTTTCTTTCTTATTTAGTTTTAATAATTTTTGCGGTTACTCGTAATATAGAAATGTATCCTCCAGCCTCTACTGATATGCAAACATATATATATTTCTTTCAAAGCAAATTAACGGATGGATGGAATTGGAAAAAGATAATAACTTTTAATCAATGGGAACCTTTGTTTTATCAGATGAATATATGGATAAGGTATTTTACGGATAGTTATAGGATATATTGGTTTATTTTATTTTCAATAATAGCGTTTGGAATATTATATTTTTTTGTTGAAAATTATGATAATAAAATATATATAAATTTTGTTTTTTTGTTCATTATTAATTATATATACTCAATGGTGGCGCTACGTAGTGGTATTGCAGTTTCAATTTGTTTAGTGGCATTTATATTTTTGAAAAAAGGAAAAATAAATAAAGCTGTTTTTATGATATTATTAGCTACACTTTTCCATTATACTGCTATAGTTGTTCTGCCAGGAATTTTATTAGTAAGGTTTTTTGAAAAAATAAAAAGAAATAAAGTTTTATGGGTTAGAATCTTGGTAATTATTTGTTTTAGTATGATTTTATTTATGCTTCCTATTCTACAGTCATTACTTTTGAATACTAAGTATTCTGCTTATTTAAATTTTAGTTTGACTATTTTAGGTCAAATGCCAATAATAGCTAATGCTGGGTTAAGTTTATTATTCTATAAACGAATTTATGATAAATATGAAAGCAAAATTTATTTGGTTAATTTATCAATTTACAATTTATTATTAGTTCCTATAGCAATTAATTTTGGAGCATATAGAATTAATGATTTTTTTCTAATTCCAAGATTATTTGTGTGGGGATTAATTTTAGAATGTATTAAAGATAAATTTTTTAGCAAGGATAAGAGAATGAAAAAAATTGTAACTATTATAGGTTTTATCTTAGCATTAATATGGCTAACTAAAATTATATATGGAATGAAAGAATATGGTATTATGCCATATTATAATGAATGGGTATATTATGAAAAAATTAAAAGTTTTACAAATTATTCCTAGCTTTGGTGTTGGCGGGGCAGAAATGGTAGTATTGAACTATTTAAAAAATTATAACCGTGATAAATTAGAAATGCGCGCAATTTCATTATATTCTAATAATAATACTATTTATGATGAGGTCATAAGTCGAGAAAAACTTGATGTTATTTATTTAGATAAAAATTTGGGTTTTGATTTATCATTAATATCTAAACTTAAAAAAGAAATTATTGATTATAATCCGGACATTATTCACACTCATTTATATGTTTTAAAATATCTATTTTTAACGGGCGAAATTTTTAAACGGAAGATATTTCATACTATTCATAATGAAGTGAAAATCGATGCTGGTAAGGATTTTTTATTAAATAAAATGTGTTTTAAATTATTTAATGTAAAAGCGGTGGCATTGCATAAGAGATTGTCATTAGAAGTAATTAAAATCTATGGAATAAAAGAGTGTAAAATAATAAGGAATGGAATTGATCTAAAAAAATTTAGAGAATCCAAAGATAATTTAAGGGGTGAATTGCATATACCCAATGATGCATATGTAATTGGTCATATAGGCGCCTTTAAACTACAAAAAAATCATAAGTTTATTGTTCAAATATTTAAACATATAAGCAAACAATTTCCCAATACTTATTTAATGCTGATTGGGGATGGAGAATTAAAATCAGATATTGAACAATTAGTTCAGGCATATGAGATAAATGAGAGAATCTTATTTTTGGGAAATCGAGAAGATATTCCTGAATTACTGAATACAATGGATATATTTTTGTTTCCATCACTTTTTGAAGGACTAGGAATTGTATTAGTAGAAGCCCAAGCAGCAGCATTAAGGTGTGTTATATCAGATAGAGTACCCAAAGAGGTAGTTCTTACAGACAAAATTATATCATTGGAATTAGAAGAAGATATCAATAGATGGGTAGAAGCTATCATGAATTTTGATAACCAAAATAAACAGGAAATATTTGAGGATATTCAAAAATATGATATTAATACTGTTATTGAAGATTTAATGGTTATGTACTTAAATTGTTAGCCCTATTTGTGGATAGAAAGGCTTTATTGATGCAGAGCATAAAGAAAAATTATTTATATACCCTCGCATATCAAATAATGACAATAGTTATACCATTGCTAACAACTCCTTATATTGCAAGAATCTTGGGAGCCGATGGAGTCGGAATGTATAGTTATACGGCATCAATTGTAGCATATTTTATTTCATTTGCAATTTTAGGTAGTACAGGATATGCGCAAAGAGAAATTGCATATTTGCAGTCGAATAAGGAAAAATATACGAAAATTTTTTGTGAAATTTTTATTCTCAGAATTATTACAGCAGGAATAAGCCTTCTGGTATTTGCGTTGGTAATAATTCAAACGGATAATAAAGTTATTTACTTGATTCAAGGACTTAATATATTATCAGTTGCTGTTGACATAAATTGGTTTTTTCAAGGTTTAGAAGAGTTTAAAAAAATTGTATTAAGAAATTTTATAATCAGAATCATTAGTTTGATTTTAATATTTACATTAGTAAAAAAGGCAGAGGATTTATGGATCTATATATTAATAATAGCAAGTATTACATTTTTAGGAAATTTATCTATATGGGGGTATCTTCCAAAATATTTGTCGAGAATAAAAATTAAGGAGTTACAACCTTATATCCATCTAAAAGGGGTTTTGCAATTGTATTTGCCGACATTAGCAATACAGATTTATGTTGCTATGGATAAAACAATGTTAGGTTTATATACAGATACAACTTTTGAGAATGGTTATTATGAGCAGGCGGATAAAATTGTTAAAATGTGTCTTCTAATTGTAACTTCACTTTCTACAGTTATGGCTCCAAGAATTTCATACACTTTATCAAATAATGATGAAGATGCATTGCAAAATTATATGCATAAAACCTTTAGAGGTATGATGTTTATTTCAATACCAATGTGCTTTGGACTAATAATCATTGCAGATATGGTAGTTCCTTGGTTTTTGGGAACTGGTTATGAAAAGACAATACTACTTATTAAGATATGTAGTTTATGGCTTATTTTCATCGGCATAAGCAATATAGCCGGGAACCAGTTTTTGATTCAAGATAGAAAACAAAGAATATTTAATTATTCAGTGTTTTCAGGTGCTTTTATAAATCTCATATTTAATTTTATGCTAATCCCGCGTTATTATTCGATAGGTGCAGCAATATCATCTGTATTAGCAGAAGCCACAGTTGCTGCTGCTCAAATAATATATATTGTTTTTTATGATAAACGACTAAAGTTTAAAGAAATGTTTAGAGGAACCATCAAGTATATAGTTGGCGCTAGTGGAATGTTTATAGTTCTTAGTATCCTTAAAATATTCTTAAAAGCAAGTTTATCAGGAACTATTTTACTTATGGCAGTTGGTATTTTAATATATATATTGTTACTAATGTTATTAAAAGAAGAGTTTGTTATATATGGTAAAGAAAAAATTAAAAGTATGGTTGAGGAAAGAAATAGGGATTAAGATGATAAAATTCATATGGAGAAGATTTTTACCTATAAAATTAAAAAAAATAATAATTCGTGCTATTAACCACGTGAGTATAATAAATTATAACAAAAATCACTGTAATGTTGGACGTAATTCTTATGCTATTGAAAAAGAAAAAATTAGACCTGATACAGTTATAGGAAGTTATTGTAGCATATCTGCAAATGTATATATTGGACCAGGGCATCATCCAATAGATTATTTAACAACATCGCCTTTTTTTTATAATTTGTCTTTTAAAGAAACCTATGTTCAACAGTATGCGCAGCAAATATTGAATGATAATAGCAAAAAAAAATGTACAATAGGAAATGATGTTTGGATTGGTGTTAATGCAGTTATTATGCAAGGAAGATCTATTGGAGACGGTGCAATTGTGGGTGCAAATGCTGTTGTAACAAAAGATATACCGCCCTATGCTATTGTTGGAGGAAGTCCTGCAAAGATAATAAAATATAGGTTTAGCAAAGAAATAGTAAATCAATTGATGATGTTGAGATGGTGGGATTTTCCAGATTCAGTAATAAACAACTTGCCATTTGATGATGTTCAACTTTGCATAAATAAGCTGATGCAAATTAAGCAAGAGCGTGAGAAGTATAAAATATGTTTTGTTATTACTTCTGTAATTCATGCTGATAATAGTAATTTATCAAATAGTGTACGTTCAATATCGAGTGTGCGAGAGAGGATGGAGCAAACCGCATTAACGATTTCTTCAGTTAGAGAAAAATGTATTAATGCTCATATAATTTTAGTTGAAGCGGGAGCCGAAGAATTATCCACTGAATTAAGGGATTTAGCAGATGAATATGTGTATTTAGGGGGGGACGTTAATATTAGAAAAGCGGTTGATTCAAAAAGAAAAGGTTGGGGTGAGGCTAAAATGATTTTAGCAGTGTTAGATAGGCTGAAAGATTTTGATTTTGTTTTTAAGCTAAGCGGAAGATATTATTTGAATAATTCTTTTTCAATTGATTCAATAGATTTTGACAAGTATAATTTCAAAAACTATACTTTAAGTGGTGAGGTAGCATTTGGTTTCGCTAAGAAGTATATTAATGGTTCTCATTCTACTAGATTATATGGAATCCCTGTTAGATATTTGAAATCATATGAAACGGCATTAAAAAAGTCATCTAATTTATTACGATATAAAGGAAGTATAGAATGGGTATTGCCCAAACGATTAAAAGGAGAATTTTATTATCAAAAAAATTTAGGTGTATCTGGTAATATAGCAGTAGATGGATGTACAATAAAGGAATAGAGGAGCAATTATGAGTAAAGTAATAATTGGTATTGCAACACAGAAGAAGGTGAACTATAGTATTAAACAGGGTTATTTTCCTATTTTTGTTGGAGCAGATTTAAAAGAAAATATACTTGGTTATCAAGGAGATAATCAAGGAGAAAATATTTCCAATAGAAACAGGAATTTTTGTGAATTAACAGCATTATATTGGATGTGGAAAAATTTAAATTGTGATGTAAAAGGATTGTATCATTATAGAAGAGTATTAAGCACAAAGCATATTTGGGTAAATAGCAAATATTTTGTTGACGCATCACATGCTACAAAGGATTTAGGTAATTATGATATAATTCTGCCATTACCATGGAGTTGGAAAAAGACATGTAAAGATGTTTATATAGATTCTGGAGGTATGGGAAAAGATATAGAGAATTTGCTTAAAATTATAAATGAATACTATCCTGAATATATGAATGCAACTTTGAAAATCTTAAACGGAAATTCAGCATCATATTGTAATATAATGTTATGTAAAGAGAAAGTATTTAATGAATATTGTGAATGGTTGTTTAAAATACTATTTTTAATGGCAGAAGTAACTGACCTAACAGGCTATACCGCAGTAGAAGCAAGAATATATGGGTTTCTGTCTGAGCTACTACTAAATGTATGGGTATTACATAAGAACTTAAAGGTGAAACATTATCCCATTGTCCAAACAGACACTAGAAGAGGCCCTCGTTATTATTTATTAGGCTTTTTGAAAAATATTAAAAAATCTTCTGTTAAACAGCCTAGATTGTAGGAAAGTTATAAGTATCTAAATGATTACACGATGTTATTTCAAAAAGGAGAAAGTATGATTTTTGATTATGAATTAATCATACAGAATATATGATGAAAGAATTAGATGAAAATACGGATAATTTAATAATTGGATTAAGCAAAATTATTGATAATATTAAAAAATGTTGGTGGATTATTATTTTATGTTTAAGTGGAGCTTTTTTAGTAGCAATTGTTTGTACTTTGAATGATTCAACTGTAAATAAAAAAAGTGTTAATGAGCAGGAATATATGTACATGGCAAAATCATTAGTATATATTACTAGTGATTTTAAGGAGTTAGAGTTATTAAATGAAAAAAGAGAACCAAAAGAAAGTATAGCTTTCATTATATATAAAAAATATTTTGATTTAATTGAAAAAAATATATTGTATGATTGCAGGGCATTGCTTGATAGTAAATCTTTAATAGAGAAAGTAAATAATAAATTAGCGGAAAATAACATGCAAGAATATGATTCCCAAAAAGAAATCTTAAAAATGGATATATTAGAGAATTCAAGGATGTTCTATATCACATTGCAAGTTAACAAAACCGAATTATTTGATAGTGTAAAATCTGAAGGTCTATCTAATCAAGAGGTAGAGAGAATGAAATTTTTGGTTGATATAGCTACTGAGGTTTTATTAGAGGATTCTAAAAAAATATTTGGAATAGAAAAAACCATAATAATCGATAAAGCTTCAGTAAATAAATATGCTATATTGGAAGATGGAAGTGTAATCCCAAATTACTTTAATTATGTAGAAAAGCAGATGGAAGATAATAGTAACAAACAACAGAGTTTAGGAAGTAATAAATTTGTTCTTACAAATATTATTAATATGAAAAATATTATTATAGTTTTAGCGGGCTTTTTTGCAGCAGGTTTTATAATATTTTTGTATATTATTTTTGATCAGAAAATACGTACAAAGAAAGATTTTGAGTTTTACTTTAATTATCCATTATTAGGCGAGATATCTAAAGATAATGATGAGAATTATCAAACCTTAAGTAAGATATTTGATTATCTGTGTGAAAAGGAACAATATGGTTCTATATTGATTACGGGCGCTGATAATGCTTTTAAGACGGAGGAGTTTATTCAGAAGTTTTTTGTAATACTAAAAAAGAATCAAAAAAAGGTGGAAGTACTATCTCAAATTGAACTAGAAGAAAAAGAAAAGAAGATGGAGGTGCTACTTGATGCCAATAATAATACTTTGATATTAACACATATTCCAAACGCAAATAAGTCATCTTTAGCTGTTGAAGCGGCAAGCGTAGTTGATGCAGTGTTATTAATAGTAAGTGATAATAATGAAAACATATCAGATATTAATGTGGCAATCAATAATATCGAAATGGTAGATGGTAAAATAATGGGATGTGTATTGATGAAAAATAGGGAATAAGTACAAAAAACTGGTTTAGAATGTTTAGAAGGTAAGCAAGAAGTCTCACTGAGGCGATTACCCCCCTCAGCGAGTACTTGCAGTAATGATCTTGTACCTGCGTATACAGCAAAACAAAAACTAATTTATACTATTCACAATTCTACTATATGCTATGCCTGTTTCAAAATTATTAATCAAATATTCCCGTGCATTAAACGACATTTTTATATATTTTCGTTCAAAATTGCTATCACTAAAAATATCAACTACTAATCTTTCAAAACATTCAGGATTTCTGCTTTCAATCCACCAGCCAAATTCCCCTTGTTCAATAGTTTTTCCTACATCAGTATTGCAATCAGTTGCTGCAATTATTGGTAGTCCATAATTAATATAATCCAACAATCTGGAAGGAAAGTTTGGTATTGTAAATCTATAATCCAAGAAAAGTAACCCCACATCACATGCCTGAATAAGTTTTATATATTCTTCATATGGGAGATGCTTAATTAATGTAACATGTTTTGGGTTCTTACTTTTACAATAATCTTCTATCTTATAAAAGTCTGTTCCTGACCCACATAAAACAAAATGAACATTTTCGATCATTTTACATCTATCAATTGCTTCAATAATATAGTCAACATTTTGAGGCCTCCCAAAATTTCCACCATATAGCAGTATATGCTTACCATTAGGAATAGCATATTTATTCAATATTTTTTTATCATTCGTCAAATATTTTTCGTTCACTAAATCTATGGTGTTTGGGCAAATTTCCAATTTGTTAATATTAACATTTGTATTATTTATCATATAATCTACATTTGCTTGGGACATGCAACCAATTTTATCTGACGCATTATATAATCTGTTTTCTACAACACAAAAATACTTAAAAATCAAACCTTTAATGCCTCTTGAGCTTAATATCCCTATATCCATTGCATTTTGTGGAAAAATATCTTTTAACATTAAATAAGTTTTAGCGTTGTGCTTTTTTTTCATTTTCTTTACCGAAGAAACGATTGTAATAGGGGGGGTTGAATACAAAATAAGATCAAATTTAACGTCCCTCAAATATTTAGAAATCGCTTTATTATATAACTTCCCAATTGTTAACGTAGAAATTCCTTTTTCTATTAAATTTGTTTTTGTAATATTTCCAACCCTTACATTTAATATATTTATTCCATATTCACTTGTATATGTTGTGGGGAGATTTTCTCTTTTTTCCACAGCTCCAACTACATATACCTTATGCCCTTCTTTAGAAAATCGTTTTAATAAATCTGTATATGCTCCATTATTATTAAAACTTTTTACCGCACCTATAGTCAAAAACAAAATCTGCATTATACACCTCATTAAACTCGATATTTTGGAAAAAAAGAGGAATCTATACATTCAGGATTTTCAACAGCTCTAATTTCTACTAATTTACTATAGTTGTTCTCATCAAAGATTCTTCTGCCAATATAGAAATCTACAATACCATGTGGAGCTAAGCAAGCCTTATATTGAAATATTCCATCATCTGAACCATAGCCCCCTCCAAGAACAAACTTCTTTAGACCTTTTTCACTTGCCCACTTTATTATCTCATATTTCAAAAAATCATTTGGCCGTAATTCAAAATATGCGCTATTAGTACCACCTAAATATGAATAACAATTATTGGCACCATAAATGACTAATTCTGAAGAAATTATCTTTTCACCGCTTTTAACATGAAAATAAATATAATTTTCCTTCATTTGATTTATTGTTTCAAAAAATTGTTTTGAAAATAGAAATTCTTTTTCTGCCAATGCTCGTTCCATGGTACCATAGTAAATTTTCAGAAATTCATCTAAGTATTGTCCTGATTCATCTATAATGATTTCAAGATTCGCTCTTATTGCATGTTTCACATTTTTTCTAACTTTAGGTTTAAAGTCCATCCATATATCATCGATTGGAATCGTTAAGTCTCTAACAACATTATGAGTGCGCGACTCTACCTCCCCCTGAAAATATCTAAAATAATTATCAAAGAGTTCGAATCTTACAAATTCACAGATATATCCATTTTCTTTACAATAACTTTTATATTCTAAATTTAGTTTTTCATAATCACTTACTTTTCCTATAAAACCACCATATCCATATGGTGATACTAAATCATAATATTTACCATGTTCTATTTTCTCATTAAATATCTTTGTTTCAGCAATGTCTCGACGAAAGACTACGTTAATAGCATAATCATCGTCATTTTCATAAATAATCAGTACTGGAATTCCGTTACTTTTATCTTCTTGCATGAATGCAGTAGCATATTCTTTCAAATAAAACACATCATATGTAGAACATTTCTTAACTGAATTATTCCACTCTTGATTTTCAATATTTACAATTGTAATCATATTTTTTCTTCCTTCGTCTCTAAACAACAACTTATTAGGTAATCGACCATTTCTGAATATAAATTAGGATCTACATCTTGGTGTACAGGAAGATTCAAAATATGACTAGCTAATTTTATACTTATATCAAACTCTTTAGTCCTTAATGGTTCAATTAAAGTATGATATAAGCTTACCACACCAAATCCAGCTTCATTCATCATTTCGTATACTTTATCTCTATTACCAACATTTAAGACCACAGGGTATGTTTGTGGCGTATTTATCCTTATTTCTTCATCTTTTTTTAATGAATGTAAAATCCCTTTTTCTTCTGCTCTTTTAAGTTCATTCGACAATAAAAAGTAGTTTGCCTTTATTGTTTCACTTAATTCATGAACGTGGTATAAATATGGATTTGCATTCTCCAAAGGAAATTTTGAGCCACATAAGTTCAATTGCCACAATTCCTCATTCTGTATAGCTAAACTTCCGCCACTTGAAAACGGAAACATTTTGTGTAAACTAAAAATAACCAAATCAGATAATACGCGACTATTTTCGCACCATGTATAAACACCATGAGCATTGTCTTCCATTATCCAAACTGATTGTTTTTTTAGATAATTAATCATTTCATCTAATTGCAAATCTCTAAACCCAAAGTAATTTACAAATAAAACAAGACTTTTTTTTGTTTTAATCTTAGAATATAAATCCATTTTATCAACTTTTAAATCGCTTGTCATCTTATAGTAACTAACTCTTATCCCTTCTATAGACGAAATAGAATCAAAAATTCCACTTCCTTCTTTTGGAGACCATCCAATGTATCCCGGAAGAAGAACTTCATCCACCAAGCCATGAGAATGCATCTGTTGAAGTACATCATGCATTCCTTCTCTTGCTTTTTCATAATAGCACATTTCTACTCGACTTCTTTTTTCATTTATTGCTGTCTTCTCTATTTTCATACACATAAATCCTTTTTATAATAATTTTTTTACTAGTTTATATCTCTCAACTTCAAACCCATTACGCACATGGTATTTTACGGCACCCGCGTTTGATGCTGAACACATAGCCTCTATTGCGTGAATTCCTCTTGTTTTTGCAATTGTTTCTAGCACCCCCATCATTTGGGTTCCGATACCCTTACCTTGATAATTAGGTGCTACAAAATCGAAAGAACTATGTAAACGTGATTCTCCTTGATAATCTACCTCGTATGCCCACTGAATTCCTACTAAATCATTTTCGTAAAAAGCGCCTAGTACAATTGCACTGCCATCTTCAGTAAATTTTTGAATGTTATCAAAATATTTTTCTGCATCATGTCGAGTAGTATTTTGTATATTTTCCATCAAACAAATAAATAAATACTCAGTTAATTTTTCTTTATAATTTCTAACCATATCTAAATCTAGTTGTTTAATTTGAATCATCTTTTCTCTCCTCATCAAGGTTTCCGAATCCTAACTTACCTTTATCCTTATCTATTTCCATAATATTTTCATGAATAAACACTTTCTTTATGGTTAGGAGAAAGATTTTTAAATCTATAATAAAAGAAATGTTATCAACATATAACATATCTAATTTAAAACGCTCTTCCCAATTCAAAAAATTACGACCACTAATTTGTGCTAAGCCTGTTAATCCGGGCCGAACGTTATGCCTTTTTCTTTCTTCTGTTGTATAATAAGGAAGATATCTAACTAATAATGGTCTTGGGCCTACAATACTCATGTCACCACGCAAAATATTTACTAATTCTAGAAGCTCATCACAACTAGTAGCTCGAAGAGCCTTTCCAAATCTTGTTAGTCTAACTTCGTCTGGTAATAGGTCACCATTCTTATCTCGTTTATCTGTCATTGTCCTAAATTTGTACATAATAAATAGCTTCTCGTTCAATCCTGGGCGCTGCTGTCTGAAGACAACAGGGGAACCAAGTTTTACGCGAACTAGCAATGCAATCACTAAAATCAATGGTGACAATAGTATTAAAGATATTAATGATATTACAAAGTCAAGTGTACGTTTTGTATACACTTGATAAAATCCTTTTCTTTTTTTAAACAAATTCATATTTTCCCCTATCCAAAACAAGATTTGATTATTTCCATTATTCTATTTTGTTGTTCTACCGTCATTTTATTATCACTTGGTAAACATAATCCTCTATGAAAAATATCCATACCAACATCTAACGGTTTCCCATCTAGTCCTACTATACCACCGCTTATGTAAGCATTAGTTTTTGCTCTACCATCTCCTTCACGAGTAATAAAACCATTCATACGGTAAATGGGCTGCATGTGCATTGGCTTCCAGATCGGACGCCCTTCGGCATTATACTTTGAAAGAGTGTCAAGAATTTCTGTTGGACAAGTTTTCCCAGGTTCTGTGATATACAGAGCTTCTTGTTCTCCACGAATCTGTTTACACATTGCATCTGAATTAATCAACATACATGATAGCCAAAAATTTGGTTCACTATTTTTTTCATCATATGGATTCATAATTATAGGTAAGTCTTTGAATCCTTCTTTATATCTCTCATAAATGGCTTTCTTTTGAGCAATGTGTTCCTCTAAATATGGATACTGACCTCTCACAATGCCAGCAATTACATTACTCATCCGGTAGTTATATCCAAGCTCCTCGTGCTGATACCACGGTGCACTTTCACGTGCCTGTGTAGACCATTTTTTTACTTTATTAGCCGCCTCTAAATCATCTGTTAAGAGTATTCCGCCGGCAGAGCCTGTTATTATTTTATTTCCATTAAAAGAGATTGCATTGAAATTGCCAAAAGAACCCGTTTGCATCCCTTTGTATGTAGCGCCAAGTGACTCTGCAGCATCTTCCACAATAAATGCGCCATGCTGATTGCAAATTTCTCTAATCTCATCGATTTTTCCAGGAATTCCATAAAGGTGCGCCACTACAACTACTTTTACATCTGGATATATCTCGAATGCTTTTTTTAGAGCATCTGAATCCATATTCCAGGTATCAAATTCTGTGTCAATAAATACTGGGATTCCACCTTCATAAACAACAGGATTGGCCGTGGCATCGAAAGTCATGTCAGAGCAGAACACTTTATCACCTGGCTTAACGCCAGCCAGTTTGATAGCCATGTGTAGAGCAGCCGTTCCTGCGGACAATGCTACTGAATATTTGCAACCAATTTTTTCACAGGTTAAACGCTCTACTTCATTAATATTTGCCCCTACGGTAGACATCCAGTTTGTTTCATAAGCCTCGGTAATATACTTTAATTCTTCTCCATGCATAGTAGGTGAAGATAACCATATCTTATTTGGAAATGGTTCAATTTTTATACTACACTTCTTGCCATCAGTATTTTTTTTCATAGCTAATGCCTTTCTAGTTTTAGGTATTTTTAAACAATAGCATACTGCAGTCGATGGCTGCAAATAAAGAAATCATCCATTTCGTAGATATGTGCGCTATAATACACATCTACGGTATCTGCATACCAATCCATCGGGAACTAAATTTCCCTGTCAGCATTCATACGAAAGGATGATTCTATGGATACTAGAGACTGATTAAAACAAAACCCAAAATATATCCAGAGCTTGCAGCAATTTAACAGCAAACCTAAATCTGAACTTCCTAAATTTTTCCTACTCAATTTGGAAAATCCCCACAAACATGAAATTGAGGTGAAAACTAGCGAATCTCTGCAAGTGCGATTTACTACTCAAAACGTAGCGACTAAATCAGAAGAAATCCCCTACTTATGAGACCATAAGCGTTTGAGTAGAAAAAATATGGGAAGTTAAGACTAAAACATATTTCAATGAGAGTCTGCTCATACGAACAGGTCTAATATCTGTGTACCAATTTAGTCTTTGCTGTTTTAGTTTATTGTTCTGTTAATACAATATCATAAACCATGTGTCTTTTCAACATTTCGTTCTTATTTGCACAGGCTTGTTTCACGAACATACCTATCCCGTCTTCTTTTTTTATTATTTTTTCTTTCGATGATAAGTTTCTGGTGACCATTTCTCAATGATAATTGAAAGGATGTCTTCCCAGTCTTCTCCAAGGGCTTAGATATGGAGAACCAGTGAAGACTGATGATTTAGCGCATAACTTGATTCGTTTATATGGATATGAATCCAATTGATATATAGAAATCCAATATGCAGAAATCCGCTCTGGAGAAAAAATTTTTAGATGCAGAAATTAATAATAAGTGTAGCTAAATAAAAGTTTCTGCAATTGCTTTTTTACCAATTGTAGAAACTTTTATTTTATTATCAATTTCAGTTCCTCTTTTAGTAAAAGTAATCCTTGCTGTAGTGATGTTTTGGGTTCCCAGCCAATCAATTCTTTGGCTTTGCTTGCATTTATAAGTTTTACGGATATATGAGGAAGAACTGTTAGCCGAAAGTAACATTCCAGCAAAGTGGGGTTCTTCCGCAATTACCCATGATCTTTTTTTTATATTTTATAGCTCTCCACATGGTTAGTGAATTTTGGAATCAGTTTTTCAACATAGTAGGGAATTATGTGGAAGAACACCCCACTGCAACGCAAAATGCATATTATAAATTAAAAGAGTATTGTAATTAATAATGGTTAAAATTTTCTTGAAAGCTATTATTTATTGCAACACCAATCCCTATCATACACCAAAAAATTGGAGCAACCGTGATGGAAGAATCATTTATAAATCCAATGAGCATATATGATAAAGTTCCAAGAAAAATACCAAATCCAAGCCATTCAACACTTGAAGTGAAAGAACGCCCCCAATATATTTTTAGACTGGTAAAGAAGTATATTAAATAGGCACCTATAAAGCAAATTAGTGATAGTAGCCCCGTCTGAATCCATATTTGTAAATAAAAGTTATGGGGTTTACTTACAAGTGTTTGACCATATCCATTGTTATAATCGTCTACATAGTCAGAATTTGGATATGTTAATACAAAGGTATCTGGACCATTGCCTAAAAGAATATAATCTTTTAATAAGGGGATTGTTTTAGACCATATGTAGCCGCGCCCACTTGCCAAAGAACTATAATTATTTAAAAGCTTTTTCTCATGCGCTTCTATTTTGTCAAGTTTCCCATTATTAGTCAGATAATAATAAGTATTATCTGTCTGGTTGGTAAACATCCATTCCTTACCGTCAATAATTGCAGAGAAAAAAATTATATCTTCATGTGAATCAATATCAAGCATAACTGGATATAAAATAATATCTTCAAATCTGGAATCCCGTATGCAAATATGTGTTCCGTCGTCACTTAATTCTGTTTCAATACCTAAATCATTTCTATCAAAAAGAAAGAACTCTCCTGTTTGAGTAAAATCATTTACACTAAAGTATATATTTAGTACTTCTCCTCCATAAGTTATCGAAACAAAGGAATCTTCCGTCTTAATGGAAGTTAATTTTGACACATTTATAGAAGAAGGCTTGGATAAGAGCAATTTATTCCAATAATGTTCTTTGATATAATCTTTATTTATAATTACTATGCTAAGTAATAATATAGTAATACCTAGACTAAATTTCCAATGTCTTTTTATCCACATTCTTACAAAACTTATTGAAAATAGTAATGTGATAAGCATAATAAAAAAGCCTGCCGCAGATTTTGAACCAATCAGATTTATTAATAGAAGGATTCCAGTTATCACTAATGGTATCTTATATTTACTTTTAAGTGGACCTAGAAGCAGGCATGTGAATACTGGCAAAACCAAATTCACATATGTTCCAACATAATTTGGATTATAGAGTGTGGAAAATACATATCCATTCCAAAAGGCTACATCAGGAAAAATAAGTTGAAGTACATTATGATTTAAAAATTGACTTAATCCAATGAAACAAAGCAAGAAGACGCCAATGGAAATAAATATACAAAAGAGATACTGATTATACCTTTCCAGACCCCAAAATGCGCAATAAAGTAGTACAAGAACATATGTCAATATTACCCAGATAGATTCATATTGTTCTGCCACTCCATGAAAAGAATAATAGGAATATTTTGAGAAAATGGTAGATACAAAAGATAATATACCATAGCTTATTAATAAACCGAACATTCTCATTGTGCTTTTCATACTATAAAACTTACTCAACGGTTGGATTTTAGCGTGAAATATAGTAAAAATGATAATGAATATTCCTGTAAATATTAATAGTTTTTGCTTAAAAAATAAGTAAAAATCAAAATTGGCACTACTTGGATACCATGGGAATTCATTCAAGGGGGTATTGTGTATACTGGGATAGACACAAAGTGGGATAATTATGAGAATTAATATTAATGGCAAATTTTTCAATAAAAAAACTTTTTTGACCGTTGCTTTCATTCTTTATCTCCTATAAAAGAATCCGAGAGTTTACTCTCGGATTCCCTTATATACTAATTATTAGTTTGGCTTATTTCCATACAAAGGTTCTTCCAATAGAAACAATGTTGGTCACAGTTTTTCCACCAATTACTTTTGATACTTCAATTTCTTTAACGTACTGACTCTGATTTGCAGCCATTCCACTAGATACAGTTGCTGTTACATCTGTATCAGTACTACTGTAAGCTGCAGTCAACTGCCATCCACCACCAAGTTTAAGAACACTTTGAATGCCATTTCCTACTTCTACAGTGGAAGAAGCAACTTTAACGGAAGGAAGAGCCTGGCTGTTGGTATAAGTTATATTTGCAGAAGCGGATTTTGCGGGTGCACCACCATCCTTAGTAAGAGATACATTAATCTGATAAGTAGCTTTTGCTGCATTTTTTGTAACCGTTACACTAGCGAAATCAGTTGAATCAATAGCTGCTAGAGTCATTTCTGCTGTACCATTTCCATTATTAGTGAATGCTGCACCAGCAGCGCCAGCAGTTGCACCTGTAGCTACCATGTCCTCGTTAAAATAACGATTCGCTTTTTTTATGCTAACTGCAGAAACGTAATATTCAGAGCTGCCAGCAGTAGTAGATAAATATCCATCAAAGATACCGCCAACATATTTTGCAACTCTTACAGTTTTGTTATAATCAGTAATAGATTGCCATCCAGCAAATGCTAAATCGACGGAAGATGCTACTTCTACTTTATAGCTTAAAGTTGTAGCGGCAGCTCCTGTTGTAGGAACTTCTTTTACAGATACAGTAAAGGATCTTTCTACTTTGATTGAAGGATCGTTAACATCTGCTACAACAACTCTGTATGCATAATTTCCAGCTCTACTACTAGTTGCATCTGCTACTGTTACCTTATCTCCACCAGCGCTAACTGTAGGTGCGGTATATGTTGTAGCTGTAATGGTACTAAGTGCTGAAGAACCTGTTTTTGCATCAGTAATGCTTGAAGAAATGTAATCACCATACTGATCTGCACCAGTAACGGAAAGGGTTGGTGCATAATCATCATTATTGCTTGTGCTTGAAACGATTACTGTAGAAGCAGCTACATTAGCAGAAGCAAGAACTCTCTTTGCTTTTACGGTAATTGGGAAGCTGTAAACGGCTTTAGATTCCCCTCTTTTGCAAGTAACCATAACATTTGCAGCCCCAGCTTTTAAGGCTGTAACACTAGCATATACGCTATTGTCATTGTGAGAATCTGCATTAGTTAAACTGTGCTGGGAAGGAGCACCGAGTACTAAAACACCTTCGTTACTGGAAGTAATTTCAATATCATCAAAATTAATAGCATTTCCATCTTTGTCGGTAGCAACAAATACAAAACTATAGCCTGCATCATCTACTGCCAACCAGTTTAAAGAAGAAAATGAACTGCTTCCAAAATCAACATAGGTATCCCCATCTTTTGCCAATGAAAAATAGGTATGCCCAGCTAATAATATAGCATCAGCAGCAACAATAGTACCTGTAGCACTTACAGTGGCATCAGGTGTTCCGTTTGTATAGGTTAATGGATCATATGTTACAGTAACAGTCGCAGTTGCTCCTTTAGAATAAAGGGTAAGCTTGTTTGTTCCATCAAAATATCCATCGGTTACAGAATCAACAGCGAATGTCACCTGACCAGAATTGGTGCTTTCAGTAACATTAATTCCATCAGCATCAAACAGATTGTAAGTGAGCTTTGTCTGTACATTAGTCTCAATAGTAGTCTGCTTTAAGGTAATAGATGCAACCTTGCCAACTTTGGCAGTAAATCCTAATGTTTTTTCTCCACTGGTTACGTTATAAACACTTCCATCTGTAAAGAAGTTATAAACAGTTACGATAGCTGTCTTTCCATCAGCTGAAAATTCAACTGTTTTAGGAATACAAGCGGAACCAGTTGTACTCTTAACTTCAAAGCTTGAAATTGTTAATTTGTCCTTTACAACTTCACCAAAAGTTGCTTCAAAGGCATTATCTGCAGTCTGAACTACTTTGAGCATTCCGGTTTCAACGGTAGCAGCAGCCACTACAACAGAAATTCTAGCGGCAGTAACTTTCTTTGTTGCATAGTTCTTTAACTCAGCTCTTACAGTTGTCTTGCCTTCTTTTAAACCAGTAATCTTAACATACTTGGTTGCGCCTTTTCCAGCGCCGCCATTTACAACTTTAGCTATCGTCTTAGTTCCAACAACTGCTTTGTAAAGGCTGTAGTTACCAGAATTAGCAACATTGTATTTCTTTGTTTCGCCAACTTTTAAGCTAGCTTTTGCGCTCTTGAAAGCCGGAGCAGTTGCTGCTGATGCGGTGTTTGCAGCAGGAGCTACAGCGGATACAGCTAAAGCCATAGTCATTACAAGAGCTAATTTCTTAACGAAATTTTTCTTCATTCTTTTTCTTCCTCCTTAAATTTTGTGGTTGAGTACTATATTCAGACATTTTGTTTCATATTGTGACGAAACATTTTTTCATTCGTCTCTTCACGCAATGACACATCATACCTAAATATAATAATTGAAAAGCGTGAAATCGCTGATAAACATCACAAAAAAGGTAATTTAATAGCAGAGGGGGAGACGCCTAAAAACCAAACTTGTATTTTGGCTATTTTTGTGGTTTAATGGAGTAACACAAATGAAAATAAGTAAGAGGGGAAGGGCAAAAAATATGTCAACAACAGAACGAAAACTACCAAGTGGAATTATTTTAAGAACCGACGGTCGGTATCAAGGGAGAATTACCTATAATCGAAAACGATATAGCGTATATGGCAAGGATATCGAGACCGTTCAAAAGAAAATGACCAGGTTAATGGACGATCTAATAGACCGGGAACTGGGACCAGATACATGCTTTAGTCTGAATCGCTGGTTCGAAATATGGCTGAAGGATTACAAAATGGGTATTGTAAAAAACTCAACCATACTTTTGTATAACGAGAATTATGGAAGGTATGTAAAGAATACAATCGGCGAGATGCAGATGCGGGATATAAAGACTCTGCACGTACAGCAATTGTTTAACAAAATGCGAGCGGATGGCCTTAGCATAGGCACCGTTCAAATCGTAAGCCGCATGCTGAGCAATTTATTTTCCTATGGGATAAAAAACGATTTAATCCCCAAGAACCCCTGTAGCGGAACGATTATCCCCAAGGGAGAGAAGAAGACACCAAGAGTACTGACCCGAAAGGAGCAACAGCTATTTTTGAATGCAATCAAAGGGAACTTTTACGAAGAAATATGCCTCCTGGCCCTGGGCACAGGACTCCGTATTGGTGAGTTAACCGCCTTAAGGTGGAAGAATATTGATTTCGAGAGGCACGTTGTGTCTGTAGAGCAGACACTCCTCTATCAAAAAAATTACAAGACCGGAAAAATGCAGTTTTTATGGCAGACCCCTAAGAGCAGCACCAGCAAGCGGGAAATCCCAATCCTCCCCGAAGTAGAAGAGATTCTGAAAAACTACAAAGAAAAACAACGACGTTACATCCGCCAGAATAAATGGCGTTGGGAACCCTTAAAGGGCATGGAGGACATGCTATTTACCACCCGGCGTGGTACTCCGGTCCAGGAAGGATACGTCGTTCGCACTTTATACGACATTACTGATAAAATGAATGAAGAAGAAGCCGCAATGGCAAAAAATGAAAACAGAACACCCGATATAATTGAGAATATTACCCCCCATACCCTTCGACATACCTTCGCCACCCGCGCATTTGAAAACGGAATGGCACCGAAAACCGTTCAGGAAATCCTGGGACACGCAAACTTGGGAATTACCATGGATTTGTATACCCATGTGACCATGGATTGGAAACATGAGGAGATGAAGAAGATGACGGGGATATTTGGAGATTAAAGGACTCTGGTGATTTTTCATTGGAGTTTTTTGTGGCTACAGTATTTAAAAGAGAGGCTTATTTTCACAAGCCTCTCTCCTAAAGCGATTGCATTTTTATCTGCAATGCCTTATCATCAACTTAGAAGCAATCAAAGGATATTCGCATGTCCAATGATTGCCAGACGGAAACTAGCGGTAAAGTTAATATTTCCATTACAAGCCATCCTCTATATGTCGAATAGAGGATGGCACTTTTTTGTCCGTTAAACTAGTACAGCATTGCTTAAATAGCTGTGAATTAAATCGTTAATGGAACGCCTGCATATGTCCATTTAAATGGATGCGCCAAAAGATTGTATTGCTCTATAAAGCGACATATGCTTTCCGTTAGCTCTGCTACAGATGAG
>JAVBUL010000055.1:0-6554 GCA_031555415.1 Lachnospiraceae bacterium
ATAAATTCCTTGTATTAAAAATAAAGAGAATTCTGCCAATAATGTACCAACAACAGCACCATTAGCTCCGAATAATGGAATCATAAAAAAATTAAAAACCAAATTAACTCCAGCACTGATAAACAATGCAATAATATTAATTTTCTCTAAATGATTGGGTAACAAATATTGAGATTTTAAGACACTATTTGCCGAAGTTATTGGTAAAAACAAAGAATAAATACAACTCATTAGTATACAAGGAATAAATTCATTTCCTAGAAAAAATGGTATAAAATCTTTTGATATACCAATTAATCCGAACATAGCTCCGACGGAAAAAATAAGCAAAATATTCATACTTAACTGATAAAGTTCTTTACTTTTATTTTTGGCATATTCCTCATTACAATTAGCAAATAAAGCTGATAGTTTTGGCATCATTACAGTTCCATATGCCATAATAATAGCTAACGGTATATTCATTATCTTTTCTGTATTTTCATAAAGACCTAATTGTGAACGGTCAGAAAGGATTCCAATCATTATTTTATCCATATATCTAAATAAGCTCACTGCTATAACAGGTAAAAATAGAATTAAATCTGGTTTTAAATGCTTTTTTACTATAGAAAAATTTTTAAATCTGAATCCATATCTCCTAATTGCTATTACATTTAAACAAATATTGGATATTAAAGTACTAAGAACAGAAATTAACGTATAAAGATATATGTCGTCTTGGTCTTTAATAAATGCAAATATAGAAATTGCACTTATTATTTTCACAAAACTATTTCTTATTACAGTTATTTTAAACTCTTCAATGCCAAAAAAAATCCAACTTATATCAAGCATTATACTAAGAAGATTCATTATTTGAAGCGAGTATAAAAGTCTATTACTAATATCAAATAAGAAAAAAGAAGCGATATAAATTCCAATCACACATATCGCCCTATATATTTGCAACGAAAATATCTCATGAAATGTATTTATTATTTTATTATTATTACCATTTTTTAAAGCTATTTCTCGCGTTCCATACGTGATTGTCCCCATACCTATAAATATACCCAAATACTGTGCCACTGTATTATAATATGTATATTCGCCGATTTGTTCTGCCCCTAATGTTCTTGCAATATATGGAGCTGTTATTAAGGGGACAAATATTGCAAGTATTTGATAAATCATCTGATAGATTAAATTTTTTTTTGTGTTGTTCATATTAGTTTTCTCTTTCTAAATCAGTACAATTAGAACAAAAGAATGTTCTCCCTATATCCTTATACTCTATTGCTTGTTGTAAACATCCCAATACGCATCCACAAATTCTCTTGGTTGTTTCATCTGATTATAAAGCTTCATCAACTCTTCTGGCGTTTTTTCCCACCACTTTGTTTCTTCTATTTGTTCAATTTCATTTTTAGAAAACCTAAACTTTATGATTTTGGCTGGATTACCCGCAACAATTGCATAGGGTGGAACATTCTTTGTTACAACTGAGCCTGCTGCAATAACTGCTCCATTTCCAACACATGTGCACTTATTCGTTATCAATGCGCCATACCCACACCAGACACCATGACCAATTGTCAGTTTTTCTCTTTTTACATACTCAACATCAAAACCAAACGTTTTACTATAAAAAAAAGGTGACATTGACACTTGACTAACAGGATGATTTGCCGCAAAATAATGAATATCTTGGGCAAAAGAACCATATCTACCAATCTCTATGCAACCACCTATTGCATAATTAAAATCAGGAGAAAAACACCCACCATATGTGTACATTCCAACATCTACACGAAACTTATTTGTATAATAGCAACGTAAACTTTTGGATTTTTGGCTTCCTCCTTCTTTATTCACAAACCAAGGTTGGAAAATTTTTTTCCCTAATATGGGAAAGGAAAACAGCTTTATTATAGTTTTTTCTTTAAGCACCTACCTATTGCCCCCTTAAATGTTCTCAGCAATTCACGTTTTGTTGACATCCGAGCAAACTTTACCATCTTTTTTATAGAATATTCTGGTGATTTCTTCCCCAACAATCTTAGCGCAAGCACTTTTGCTAATATTGTGCTTCTTTTATTGTAATGATTGGGTTGTGAAAAACGAAGGGTTGATATATTCTGATTCATAAATTTCAGCTCAATAATCATATCTTTCTTAGCCATCTCCAATAATTCGTTTCCTCTTTGCGTTCTTGCAAACACAATATTGATTCCCTCAGTTTCTGTAAAGTCTGGAGTATTATCTAGTCTCAAATTCCATAAATCTCCACACGATACATCCGCAAAATCTCCAATACCATCAAAGCATAGTTTACACGATTTCCTAATATCTCTTCCCAGTATCTCCATCCAACTCTGTTGATACTCCATATAATATTCTTGATTTTCATCATCTCGAGCCACTGTTAAGCCTGGCCATCCCTCACCTCTATATTTCAGTGAAACACACTTGTTAATATCGCAACCAAGCTCACTAATCAACAATGTATTAGCCTGTTTACTTGGCATTCCAGCGCAGAAAAATGAAAACAAATAAATAATCTGTTCTTCATATTTTCCCGTGTTTGACATATATTTTCTTAATGTTGAAACATCACAAGGCTTTCCAACAAAGATATATTTTTCATTTTCCTTAACCAATGATGCCAACTCTTTTAATGGTGAAGAACTACTATACCTTGATCCCATGCAAGCCTTTACTTCTTCCACACTTCTAGAACACACAGTCTCACACGCGAAAGGAGAGTTTCTTCCTACTTTTGTCTGTATTACGCCATCTACATACCCCTTCTCCAACAAATAGCAACATAAAGCTGTTATAACTCCACCACTAGATGCATTGTGCCGAATTTTTATATCACTCGAATAACCACTAAATACATTTATATAGTCCCCCCATATACCACTTACATCTTTAATACCAGTTTTTCCAAACGGACAAATATTTTTCAAATCTTGGTTGACTTTCTTATTATCGGAACTGTACGGTGTTAGAAAACCTTTTTCATCATATGAATATTTTAAGCCATATTCACTAATACACAATCCACATCCTGTACAAAATTCTGAAACTATGTTCATTTGGTCAACTCTCCTTTATATTCAAACTATTCAAACAATCTTCCATGTCTTTTCTAAACACAAGCAAATATGATTCTATTTTCTCCATAGACATCTCAATCTGTTTTTTCATATCACCTCTATTCTCAATCCAATTAATTGTTTTCTCTATTGCAATATCTGTATCATCAGAACACCCATGCACAATATAATCGTATTCTAAATTTTCATATAATCCTTCGAATTTCCTACTATATGAGAACGGTATAACAGGAGTATAAGAAGAAAATGCCGCTATAGTAGAATGCATTCTCGCACCTAAGAAAACATCCATACCACATATATAGTTTTTTGCCTCAATAGGCGTCCTTGCTATATAAAGATTTGATATTCTATACTTTTGATACAACTCTTTGCAGATTGCCACATCACCATCCAAATTATCATTATTACGCTCGATTACATGAGGAATTAGATAAATTGTAAATCGACTATCTTCTTGCAAAGTCTCAATCAAACCATTAATATATTTCCTATAATTTACAGTAAGACCAAATTGATTTGATTCACGGAATCCACCATTCCAAAGTAGCCCTGATACATTTATACCTACTTTTATCTTTTCATCCATAGAATTAGTATTTCTACTAAAAGGTAAACAGAATGCTAAATCCGTTACGTTTATCGCATCTTTATTACACAAGCTTTTGATATAATCTACCGAACGTTTATCACGCGCATATAACCGCCTCGCATGACAAATCGACCAACGAGCCATTCCTTCTAAAAAGCGACTCTTAAACGGCCCATATGTCTGCGGAAGTAAATATAAGGGAGTTCCAACTACCTCTACCATTATCTTCATCAGAGTAGTAAAAAAAACATGTCGAGGAAAATAGATATCAGAAAAACCGTCTCCGCAAGTAATATCGCAAACACAGTCACATGATTTAAATAACCTAATCCATCGAAATCTCAAATCCTTTACTCGAATATTTTCATTCGAAAACTCAATGTTTGGATACATTTTTTTAATATCTAATAAATCTGCCACATTGCCAAAGAAGCAAATTTCCACTTTGTCTTTACATATTTCTTGAACAATACTCAAAAATGAATAGGTTAATGCGTTGCATCCCAAGTTAGCATCGTTAATAGTAAATCCTAACAAACCAATTTTCATAATTTACTCCCTCTTATTAGCCAATTGTGTTGCTTATTGCCTCTAGATATCTCAAACCATGCACTTCATCAGGTTCTAAATATGCCCCCTCTCCCCACTCATTCCATGCCATACAAAAAATATAATTATCAAAATTATTATTTTTTTCAATAAAATTTGATAAATATTTTTCAAACTTCTCAGGAGATCCATTGCGATATATCATACCACTATATCCCTTTCTAGGAGTATTATCAAACCCCATAAAAATCCCTGGCCAGTATTCTTCTCCCTTGTCCTCTCTTTTTAAGATTGCTTTCCATGTGCCATCATATGAAAAATTTGTCAGCTTCATATAATTAATTTTGTCAGCAAATAAAAGTTTATTTATCCTTTTCAAGAATGCATTCTTAATAACGCTAATTGCATTGCTTGGTGATTCTCTAAATGCTCTTAGAAACTTCTTTTGTTGAAGACATTTTGTTACATATTGCTGAGTGTAATTTGGCTCATATAATATTGAAAAGTCTATACAGTGTTTATATTTTTCTCTTTCCATTGCAACTACTGGGGCCTGCGAGACAAAGTAAATTCCATCAAAACCCTTTTCTCTGCACCATGTATCAAACAGCGTTTTCAACAACTCCAAATTAGGAATAAGTTCTGGCATATATATTAAAAATACATGTTTATTGCCATTTTTTATATATCTTTCATATAAAAAATATGGCAGAAGATACTCAAAATGTAATCTATATGCTTCTTCTTCGCCATATTTCACTTCCATAAGAATATCAGTATCCCCACCAGTCCATGTTCTTGACCAATTATGATTAGCCCAGCATAAACAAAAAGGCATATCTAAACTTTGATTATTTAAAAACATCTCAATTGGCTTTTCCATGAGTTTTCTTCCCTCACCAAACCAATAATGATAAAAACAAAATCCATATATTCCATGTTTCTTTGCCATTTCAATTTGCCATTTCATTGTTTCTTCATTATCAAGTCTATAAAAAAAGTTTTCATATGGTATAGTAGGTTGATAATGACCTTTATAGAGGGGTTTAGCTTTTTTCACATTAGTCCACTCTGTAAATCCTTTGCCCCACCACTCATTATTCTCTTTAAACTCATAATACTGCGGTAAATAAAAGGTGATAATCTTCTGCTTAGCCACGCTTTTCTCTCCAATCTCATTTATTCTCTTTATATATATGATTAATTAATCTTCATTCAAATTACTTCTTTTACTTCCTTGATAATGTTCAATCGTATATTTTCTCTGCCATTAAAGTTAAATATACTTCGCATACTCTCAAACTTTTTCCTTGGTATTATCTGTAAATCAACTTTTTACCACATGTTTTCATTCATAAAACTATCATATACATATTACTGAACAATGTACTTGAGCACCCTTGATATTTCCCCATTATAAAAGTATGTAATAATTAAAAGTCTTTTCCTTCTATACTATTTATAGTAGTCTCATTTTTTCTATTCTTTTGTCTATTCCAAGAAAAAGAAAATAAAAAAAACGCAATTCATATGATTGAACTAAAGGCAAGAATATGAATACAGTTACAAGTAATAGTGATATAAATGTCCCTTCAAATACATGTTTCTTTTTCAACCCAAATACTCCAAAAAATAAAGACAATATATATATTATACCAACAATTATTCCATAGTCATATAATATCGTATAAATAGAACTTTCTACTGCATAATCCAATACAGAAACTCTTCCTAAAACCATAATAGTACTCTTACTGAATCCCACGCCCCAAAAGTGTTCCTTTAAAACTTGAAATGATTGTGTTAGCATTCTAATGTGAACCGCCTCACTGCTTGTATCGGAAAGAGATATGCTATTGCTAAATAGCATGTTATAAATAGAAACAAATCTGCTAGAAAAGATTTCAATTATTTTATTATTAAATATAATTGAATCAAAAACGATTGCAATAATAATCCCTATTAATCCAAGAAGCACCCATTTTGAAAATTTAATAATACTTTTATTTATCTTTCTTTCTATAAAAACAATATCAAAAAAGATAATGATAATTGCTGCCACAAAACTTGACATACTAAACGTAAGTAAGAATCCCAACACCAAAGAACCTAGCATATATATTTTAATATTTCTTTTTATATCAAGACCTGTAGCTATTATTATTGCTATAAGTAGATAAACTCCCATAATGTTTGCAGAATCAAACAATCCAATATTTCTTTGCATACCATATGCAAATGATATTGACTCTCTACGATATCCCATAAAATTGGTGAACGTTTTTCCCAAAACAAACTGTTGAAATATC
>JAVBUL010000235.1:0-6323 GCA_031555415.1 Lachnospiraceae bacterium
ACACATCTTATCCGCCTTATTGCGCACATACTCAAATAACTTTTAAAAGTTAGATGTATTAAATTTTTTATTACCTATATTAGTATTTACCTGATTAATCTTAATAGGTATAATATTTGATGCCTTTGCTCCGCTGAGTAACGATAAATCCATATTCCCAACAACATTATCATCACTATTTACCATGCCCGTCATTTTATATTCCTTTAACAGCTTATTTTTTAAATCTTCTTCATCTGTTATTTTACTTCTGTCAATATATGGTGACTTTATATTAAAGTATAAAGCACCTGCCGGAAGCACTTCCTTATCCTTTTGCTTTGCCTTTTCAATATCAATAGCTGCACCTGTATAATATATCAACTGCATTTGTAAACCTGCCAGAACTTCCTCTATATCAAAGGTCTTTTTACCTGATTTATAATCGATAATCTTTACATATACAGTTTCATCCTCTATAAAAGTATCTATTCTGTCAATTCTTCCCTGACTATATGTTATTTCAAAATCCTTTGGATTAAAGTTTCCTGCCTTTACATGTTCTTTTATAGCCCAAATACTTTTTGCAGAAACTTCTTTTATTTTGCCTAATAGATACTCATTTCGCCTATTGCTTACAAAAATCTCATTCCCCTCGTCTAAAGCAATCATTTCAATGCTTTTATCTAAAAGCTCATCTGATTGCTCCTTAGTTATCGTCCTAAAATCATAACCTGATTCTTTCATATTCATTGAAAATATCTCTATAACCCTGTGATATACATTTCCAATATCAGAAGCATCTATTTCATATATTTGACGCTGTGCTAATTTAAGACCGTATGCTAAAAAGTGAGCATATGCACAGGCAGCATATTTTTCTAGTCTAGATACGCTTTTTATCATTTCTTCTCCATATAATACTTTAGCTACCGCTTTATCCAAAGCATTCGGATTGCTATTATAAAATGTCCCTTCAATAATCATATCAAACATTTTATTCATTTCTTCACTTGAATAAAAATAAGTTATAAGTTCATTAATCAGTTTATTTTCTTTATTATTTTCAATATCCTGCATATTTTCCGCAATAAAATACAGTGCATTCTCTATAGTTGTAATGCCAAAGTTATATTGACTTGCTTCGGTTTCCTCGAAATTTTTATACAAAGATTTTATTGATTTTACTAAGTAAGATGGTCTTACTGATTTCCCGTCATTTTTATTCTTTGCATATGTCACAACTAATTCCCCTGTAGGCTTTGTCAAATTGAGATATAGATAAAACTTCTGTATAAATATACTTTCTCTATCTGACGGAGATAACTCGACTTCCAGCTTCTTTAAATAACCTCTATCACTTTGTGATAATAAACCTGACTTTCCATTATGTTTAGGTATAATTCCGTCATTTGCTCCTACCACAAAAAGTACTTTTACATCCGCAAGTCTTGTTCTTTCAATATCTCCCACCACAACCGAATCAACTGATAAAGGAATAACACCTACCTTTATCTCTCTGAAGCCATCGTCCAATATCTGTCTATACTCCTTTAGACTTATCTTTTCATCACCTAAAAGCTCCACTATCTTGTCCAAAAGTTCTATTATACTTTTATACGTTTGCTGGTATTCTTTACATAGACTTAGCTCATTTTCTTTTTCAAACTTCTCTATATACCTTTCTATTGTTCCATTTATATCTATTTTCTGAATAAAGTTATATAATGCAATACTCATTTTCCTCACATCTATATCTTTAGCATTTAAAGCATTATAAAGTTCACCTATTATCTCCATAAATCTAACTCTTGTTTCGTTTATAACAGACAGCATATTTTCGTCTGACATTTTTTTTCTTTTTCTAAAAATTTTATTGTATGCTGCATATCCTCTTATTCCATACGCAAGTACATAGTTTTCAAACACATCCACTTCTTCTCTTGATATATCTGTAACATTACATTTCAAGAACCTGAACACGCTTTCATAACCAAAGTTATCATCTATTATTTCAAGTGCTGCTCTTATAGCTACAACACATGGGTTTAACAGTAAGCTCCTCTTATTATCAATAAAATGAGGAATATCATATTTTTCAAGATATGTATTTATGGTTTTCCCATATATATCCATATCTCCTGAAATAATAGCGAAATCTCTATATCTGTATCCCTCATCCCTTACATACTTACTAATATACTTAGCTACAAACTCACATTCCTTTAGCTGATTCGATGCTGCCACAATTTTTACGTTCTTGTTTTCATCATATAAAGTACTGTCACTTGCTACCCTAAATATATTTCGCTCTAAGTTTGCCATTTCTTTGTTATCTATATGCCTATAGTTTGAAGGATTATTTATTAACTTTATATCGTTTACTAAAACATTGTTATCTGCACATAATGCAATTATTTTATTTATTGTAGTTTTTGACATATTAAAAAGCTCCTGCTCCTTAACGTCAGAAAATCCTAATTTTGTTATTTTACTATTCTCCTCATCAGGAATAGTAATTGTCAGAGTTATGTCCTTAGAACACTCAATAAGTAGCTTGAGTAACTTATACTGAACCGGTGTAAAACCAGTAAATCCATCAAATACAAATTCAGATTCCTTTATTAGTTTAGACTTATTCACCACGCTACAAAGTCTATCTAATATTTCTTCTTTTGTAATATATTTTTCACCCATATATTCATTAAAAGACTTATATATTGTACCAATATCACTAAGCTTTGCACATACAAACGGCTTGTCTTGCATACGTTCATTAATATTATCAAATTTGTCCTTTGTTATTCCATATGAATACATTTCTGATATCGCAGATTTCATTTCTTCAACAAAACCCGGCATCTTTAGTTTATTTTTATATACCTTTAAATTATCCTTTTGATTTTCAATTACCTTCCTTAAAATAAGTGTTTTTCCAGTATCATCTAGTACTGATAAATCACTTATACCCAGTTCTTCAAACACACGAAATGCAAGTCTTCCAAAACTTACAATATCTACATTCATAACTCCATTTCCCGGATGCCTTTTCACTATCTCACGCTGCACAGACATCGTAAACTGCTCCGGAACTACTATTATGTAATTTTTATCAGGATTACTTAATGATTTACTTACTAAGTTTTCGTAGATATAGTGAGATTTTCCTGCCCCTGATGAGCCTAATACAAGATTAACTTTTGCTCCCATTACATTTTTCTCCTTCGTCGTTATAACTGTCATATTCTGTGTCCCACAAAAATACTATATATTATAGTAAGTTTAATCGGAAAGGCATTGGTGTTCATATGAATTCAAATCCAAAAATAGTTGTATTTCAATTAAAAGAACTTATATATACAATTATATTTGTAATATTAGGTATTCTTTTAATATTGCTACTCATCTTTATGTTTTTACCAAAAGACTCTGATAAAGAAACAAATGCAGTTTATACACCCGGTACATATACCTCTTCTCTAACCATCGGAAGTGTTCCTATGGAAATAGCTGTAACTGTAGATGCAGACCATATTAATGGTATTAAGCTAGTCACTGTAGGCGATAGCGTTACTACCATGTTCCCTCTTATGGAAACATCTGTTGCAGATATAGAGCAACAAATTGTTACTTCGCAAAGTCTAAGCAATATATATTATGCAGCAGATAACCAATATACATATGCAGTCTTAATGGATTCCATTAAGACTGCACTTGAAAAAGCTAAATCTGCTGATTAGATTTCTTTGCTAGCTTTATTCCTGAAAAAGCTAACGCTAAACATATTATCACTAATACTAATGAAAATATAATATATGAAATATCCGGATAAGATGACTCAACAAATTTTTTGCTCATAGATACTACTGATAAAATCACGAAAACAAGCATTGATAAGCAATTTATAATAAATAAAATCTTACTTGCTAAAACTAAAACTTTTTTCTTATTTAGTACAATTAAAGCTATACCTAAAGCAACACTACATATAATAAGCCCAATCATTACTATATAAGTAACAAAATAACCTGTTGAGAATAATTCGTTACTATCAACGAATTGTTCATCGAATTGTACTATTTGTTTTGAAAAATACATTGACATAAAAGCAATACATACTCCTATTAGTGAGTACATAAAAGCAAAATAACCTATTCGCTTGATATTATTTCCTACCATAGTCATCTTCTCTGGTACATCCTTTGCAAGCTTTCTATCATCGTAGAAACTTAAGCATTTATACATAAAGATTAAAATTATAATGTTTAGTATTATGGTTACTAAGCCTGATAATCCCAACAATGCAAAAATTACAGTTGTATATTCATCCCAGCTTTCATTTGTCTTAGTGTATGTGGATATGGAAATTCCGAAGCATAGCACTCCTATTAGTATGGATATCATTGATGGTAATTTCTGAAACCTCATAGTACCTTCAGAATCATCCTTTAAATGCTTAATACCTAATATCCAATATACAATTGTAATTATTGCTCCAAACATAAATGCGGTATATAAACCATATAATGCAAGGTTGCTTGCATCATCATTTGTCTTCGTAGACATTTCTGCAAAATCTGATACATAAATTGCAAGTGCGGATGCCACTATAATAAATAAGCTACTTATAAGCACAAACAATCCAACACTTTTTCTATAATACTCTCTAACTTCTCGTCTGTTCATTTGTTCCAACCTTTCCAAAGCTATTTTAAATTTTCAAGTTGTTCTAACCACAGCGTTGCACATGCATCACTAGGCATTCTCCAATCACCTCTTGGTGAAACAGTTACTGTTCCAACCTTCACACCATCCGGTAAGCAAGATCTTTTAAACTGTTGTGAGAAAAATCTTCTATAGAATACCTTTAGCCATTTCAAAATAGCATCATCATCATATTCACCCTTAAAGGCTTTTTTAGCCATATAATATATCTTTCTTGGCTCAAATCCAAATCTAATCATATTATATAAATAAAAATCATGCAACTCGTATGGACCTACCAAATCCTCGGTTTTTTGCAATATTTCTCCGCTTTCACTTGGTGGTAATAGCTCTGGACTAACCGGAGTGTCTAGTACATCATATAACACCTCTTTTAGCCTATAATCTGTTATATTATCTGCATAATACTTTACCAAATGCTTTACTAATGTCTTTGGTACTGATGCGTTTACACCATACATAGACATATGGTCCCCATTATATGTTGCCCATCCTAGTGCAAGTTCTGACATATCACCTGTACCTATAACCATTCCGTTATACTCATTTGCAAGATTCATAAGTATTAATGTTCTTTGTCTTGCCTGTGAATTTTCATATGTTACATCCTTTACATCTTTATCATGCCCAATATCCTCAAATTGCTTTAGTACAGCTTCACTTATATTTATTTCTCTTAATGTAACCCCTAAACCTTCTATCATCTTTAGAGCATTCATATAAGTTCTGTCTGTGGTTCCAAAACCCGGCATGGTTACTGCTAATATTCCTCTCCTGTCTGTTTGTAATGAATCAAATGCTTTTACTGTCACCAGTAATGCTAATGTTGAATCAAGACCACCTGATATACCCACTACTGCACATTTTGAATTTGTATGCTCCAATCTCTTTTTTAATCCCATTGCCTGTATGGTAAGAATTTCTTCGCAACGTTTTTCACGTTCTTTTTGATTTATTGGAACGAAAGGAGCCTTCTCTATATGTCTAATCATTTCTTTATTATTTGTATCTTTTAGCTCAAATTCCACAACGTGATAATTTGATATATTATTTTCAGCATCTCTATTATTATCAGGATATGTCGTCATCCTTCTTCTTTCTGCCATTAGCTTATCCACGTCTATTTCTGTAAATATACTTTGATTCATAAATCTTTCTGACTCTGAAAGAATAACTCCATTTTCTGTAATTATATTATGACCTGAAAAAACCAAATCCGTAGAAGATTCACCCTCTCCTGCTGATGATAATATATAGCCGCATATTAATCTTGCTGATTGGCTTGAAACTAAATTTTTTCTATACTTTTCTTTACCTGTTGTTTCATCACTTGCAGATAAATTAGCTATAATAGTCGCTCCCGCTATTGTGTGATTAACACTTGGCTGCATAGGAACCCATAAATCCTCGCATATTTCTACTGCTAGAGAAAAATTCTCATTATTTTTACACCTGAATATCATATCAGAACCAAATGGCACTAATTTTTCTCCAAATTTGATTTCTTTTACTTTCTTAAATCCACTAATAAAATGTCTTACTTCATAGAACTCAGAATAGTTTGGTATGTTCATTTTAGGAATTAACCCTAAAACTTCTCCCATTCCAATAACTGCTGC
>JAVBUL010000190.1:0-2692 GCA_031555415.1 Lachnospiraceae bacterium
ATGAGTTTAAAAACCAAAATGCCAACATTTGCAATACCGTTAGATATTTCTATTCCTTCAAGTTATCCACATGGAGGAATTAACATACAGGGTACTGGTTATGTATACACTTCAGATGGTTCACAGAACATCAAAAATCCTATTATCATATGTGAAGGCTTTGATCCCATGAATGAACGTGGTTGGTATGCTCTATACACTTTATTAAATCGTCAAAATTTCGTTGAGTGCTTAAAATCAAATGGTTATGATCTTATCATCCTTGATTTTACCGAGGGTGCAACATATATAGAAAGAAATGCATATCTTTTGAAAGGGCTTATAGAAAATATTAATACAAGAAAAATTACACAAAATAAATTAGTTGTTGTTGGTGCAAGTATGGGAGGGCTTGTATCCAGATATGCCCTTGCATATATGGAAAAGAATGGTCTAAATCATGATACCAGACTTTTCGTTTCATTCGATTCTCCTCAAAAAGGGGCAAATATTCCTTTAGGCGCTCAAGAGTGGCTAAAGTTTTTCTCAAGTATGAGCAATACTGTAAAAGACAAATATAATAACATTTTATGTTCAGCAGCAGCTCGTCAAATGTTAGTATATCATTCTGAATATTTTCCAGATCCAACGGATAATCCATATAGAATCGAATTTCTTCGAAATCTTAGTTCAATTGGGTTTCCAACTAAATTGAGGAAGATCGCAATTGCTAATGGCTCGGGCAATGCTTATGGTCAATGTAAAAATGATGGTTCTATTTTTAATCCAACAGATCAAATTATAAGTTGGCGTTATAGGGATCTTTTGACTGTTGATATTGATGGAAACTCATGGGCTGTACCGAACATTTCTCCTAAAACAACGATATTTTATGGAAATATCGATGTAGTGTGGTTTGCTTTTTGGGAATTTAACGATAAATCTATGACAACAGATGCTTTAGGAACAGAGCCTTATGATAATGCTCCTGGAGGGACGACTAATGCAACGCAGGAAATTGCAGATGGCGATACTGACGGTCGTGGAGATATCAAAACAGATGTATCAAATCATTGTTTTATTCCAACCATAAGTTCTTTGGCAATAAACACATCAAATTTGTTTTACAATATTAGTTCAGATCCGAATATTTTGTTCAGAACGCCATTTGATGCAATATATTATCCCTTAAATAAAAATGAGGAACATGTTTATATCTCTGAGGCTTGTGTTACGTGGCTTATGAATGAATTAGTTCCACAAAATGTTGTATTGGACGGTGTGAATGATAATTGGAATAACGGAGTTGTTAGAGCAGTAAACAGTATTACACTAAAAACCGGATTCAAAACAATTCCAGGAAAAACTTTTCATGCTTATATATCTCCATTGCAAACATGTGGTACAACATCTCCATTGAGGACAACAGACTCTTCAAATGAGGAATATGTACAAAATGGGGTTTCATCTAACTTGGTAAAAATTGGAACCAATAACGAAATTTCAGTAACAGCCTTTCCAAATCCAAGTGATGGTAAATTTTGCATTCAAGTTAAGAATGTTGAAAAAATAGACTATATAGAAATAAAAAACATTCAAGGTATAACTATTTATAAAACCGGAAATAACCAACATAATGAATTATTTATAGACATTACAAATCGACCAAATGGATTATATTTTGTAAATGTTTCATTAAATGGAAAACTTCAAACAACAAAAATTATTAAAAATTGAAAAAAAATCATGAAACCAATATTATACACATTGTTACTGCTATTTTTTATTATTTCTTGTGATAAAGAGAAATCAATTGAAAAAATTACAATAAACGGAATAGTTTCTGACACAAGCAATAATCGACTTGATAGCGTTAAAATTACATTAGAAGAAACTTGTTTTATGTGCATGGGAGCATTGCCTATTGAAACAAAGTATAGTAAAGATGGAATTTTTAAATTTGAGTTTACACTCAGGAAAGAGCATTCCTATCACTTAGATTTTGAAAAAAAAGGATATATAATCAAATCTTATCATGGTATAGAAAATAATAAAGAGACGCAATATTTTAATATTATAATGCAAAAGGCAGAAGAATAGATAAGTAACATTTATTTAGATGAAATAACTTTATCTTAAGAATACAACAATGAGACATATAAAAATTATTACAATGGTTATATCGTTATTTCTACTGGCTAATACAAAGATTTTTTCACAAATTAAGCCTTCGCTTTATACAGGAGTAGGCACAGTTACAAATTTGGGCAGTTTTTGTGGTATTGGCGCTGAAATAAAATACAATTGGATTTCTTTTAATGCAGCAGTGGGGCCGGGTATCTTGACCGAACATAGCCTTCTTTATGATGTGGGAGCAAAACTACATTCAAAATACAAGTTTTTCGGAGGTATTAATTACGGGTTTGTCAGAGAAGAAGCTATGTTATTAGAGAAGCAAGATTATTATGGATTTACTTTTTCTGCCGGTTACAGATGGAGTATTTATGAGCATTTTATGGTATGGGCTATCTTGGTGTTACTTCAGATTATTTGTCATTTATACCCCAGGAAAAAAGAGAATATGATTTAATACCTCGAATTGGTTTTATTGTTGGATATGAATTTTGAAATTTGTTGGGTTAGACAGAAATAATACAAGTAACGGATACGGTGGAAAACAATAAAATATTTACAACGGAAACAGCATACGACG
>JAVBUL010000023.1:0-7642 GCA_031555415.1 Lachnospiraceae bacterium
GTTATCGGTTCAAGTCCGATTGTCGGCTTACTGCTTACCATACAAGCAGAACAATAAGTGTGGACCCTTAGCTCAGTTGGTTAGAGCAACCGGCTCATAACCGGTCGGTCCTGGGTTCGAGTCCCCGAGGGTCCATTTTAATCTCATTTATTGTTAATACATAGTATGGCCCGGTGGCTCAGTTGGTTAGAGCGCCGCCCTGTCACGGCGGAGGTCGTGGGTTCGAGTCCCATTCGGGTCGTTAGTACTTTTAGAAGTTTAACGACAAGTATTTTTAAAAGTAAGTATTACCCAGAAGTTATATTTAAGGGATCTTAGCTCAGCTGGGAGAGCATCTGCCTTACAAGCAGAGGGTCACAGGTTCGAGCCCTGTAGGTCCCATTTAGTACGTAAGTACTATACCGCATAATTCGTAAGAATTATAATGCCGGCGTGGCGGAACTGGCAGACGCACAGGACTTAAAATCCTGCGGGACTAATCTCCCGTACCGGTTCGATTCCGGTCGCCGGCATTAAAAGAAGATACCATCCATCGGAGGGTATCTTTTTTCGAATCTATTGTTTGACTTTAGTCGAACTATTTATTATTATTCGCCTACTTGCCAGCTTGTAGATGGTGACATATTAAAGGTTATTTGCTTGCCGTCAGATGTGGCAATAATAGTACCTTGTTCATCAGTCCTATAAGTTTCAATATTTCCGAATAGAAGTTTATTAATCGTAGTAGCATGAGGGTGACCATAAGAGTTGCCCTCACCGCAACTAATAACAGCATATTTGGGATTTACTAACTCAAAAAACTTATCACTTGAAGAAGTTTTACTTCCATGATGTGCCACTTTATACAAATCAATATTTGAAAAATCTACATTGGATTTTACTAAATTAGATTTTAATAAATCCTTTTCGGCTAATTCTTCACAATCACCCGTAAATAAAAATCTATTATCACCATGAATAACTAACACACATACAGAACTATCATTTGCAGATGAATATGTTTTTGTATTATCAGAAATGATTACTACTTTAGTATCACCTAAGGTATATTCAGTTCCAATCTCGGGATATTGAATTTTATAGTTTTTTTGTTTACATGTAGTTATAACATCATCATATGTACGAGTATCCTTTTCTTTCTTTGAAAGAATAACATTCTTACAATCGAAGTTGTATAAAACTACATCTAATCCACCTATGTGGTCTGAGTCAGGATGAGTTCCTATTACAATGTCTAAAGTATCTATATTTTGTTTTTGTAGATAAGTTTTAATCGTAGATCCTTTATTATTATCTCCGGCATCTATAAGCATATATTGATTATCACATTCAAATAAAGTACAATCACCTTGTCCGACATCAATAAAGGTTATTTTCAAAGGAGATATGGATAAATCAGAAGAGGAATATGTAACCGAGGTGGTGTCGTTAGTTACATTGATTTCATCTGTAGAAATATCCAAACTACATCCTAAAGTTGAAAGTAGCATGCTAATACATATAAGTATTAATAATAAAAATTTTCTTGATTTTAATTTCATGTGTAAAACTCCTTGCAAAATATTATAAAACCATTATACTAAAAAAGTAGATAAAAGTGTGAAAAGAATATCTGAAAAAAAAGGGGGAGAAATTATAATGAATATCGAGGTATCAAAGCCATTAAAGTTAGAAGGAACTCATAATACACGTGATTTGGGTGGATATCAAACATTAGATGGAAAAATGACAAAGTCACATAAATTATTACGCAGTGATGCAATGCATAGTCTTAGTGAAAAAGCTAAAGAATATTTGTATGAGTATGGAGTTAGATGTATTATTGATATGCGTTCATTGCAAGAATGTGAAAAACAACCTTGTACTTTAATGGGATATAAGGATGTAGATTATTTGCAGGTACCAATGTTTGATAACATACATTCAAGTGAATTAAAAGGTGATTTTCCGGAAGATATGGGTCAAATGTATATTGGATTAATGGAGCTTAGCGCAGAGGCTGTAAAAACTATAATGAAAAGTATTATTTCTCATAGTGATAATTGTGTTGTTTTTAATTGTACAGCAGGTAAAGATAGAACAGGTACAATTGCAATGCTAATATTGTTGTTATGTAAGGTTTCTGAGGAAGTTATATTAGCAGATTATGGAGTATCACGCCAAAATCTTGAGCCTATTATTAAGCCACAGATGGATATGATAAAATCATTAGGACTTCAAGTTCCTGACTATGTATTTGATTCAAATCCTAAAGATATGGAAAAAGTTATTAGATATATAAATGAAAAATATACTTGTGTAGATAATTATTTGGAGCATATTGGTTTAGAAAAACAAGAAATAGAAGAATTAAGAGGAGTATTAGTAGATGAATGATATAAAAAAGATGAAAAACAATCCTGATTTAAAAGGACTTGCAAGAATATGCCCTGATATTACGTTTTCTAAGGCATTACCTGAGGGAATAAAGATGACAATCATTACACCTCAATACGAAGAGCATATGAATGTAGAATATCCATGTGTAGTGTTTGTACAAGGCAGTGCATGGACATTTCCGGACATTAATTATGAAATACCTCAGCTTTGTCAGCTTGCGTCAAAGGGGTATGTAGTGGCAACCATTACACATAGAAACAGTTTAGAAGGACATGCTTTCCCAGCATGTTTAATAGATGTTAAAACAGCTATTAGATTTATGAGAGCAAATGCAAAGGCTTATCATATTAATGCCGATAAAATAGGTATCTGGGGGACATCCTCTGGAGGGAATTTATCATTATTGTCAGGTCTTAACATTGATAATCCTAAGTATAAGTCTAAGGAGTACGCTGATTATTCAGATAAAGTGAATTTTGTAGTGGATTGTTTTGGACCAACAGATATAGAATTACGAGAAGATGCATTAGATGAAAATATATTATCTGGTCTTTGTGGAGGAAATCCTGATGAGCATATTGATATATTAAAGGAAATCAGTCCTGTAAATCATGTAGTAAAGGGTAAGATATATCCACCATTTTTAATATTGCATGGAGATAAGGATGACTTAATTCCATATTCACAGAGTCTCAGAATGTATAATATTCTTAAAGAAGGTGGAGCAGATGTAGAAATGATTTGTATTGAAGATGCCCCACACGAAGGAAATTTTTGGAGTCAGGAGGTTCTAAATACCATTTTTGATTTTATAAAAAGAACGATATAGGAGGAAGAAAGTGAAAGAAGTTGTAGATAGCATATGGTATAATGAAACAGTATTCTATCATATTCACCCATTAGGGTTTTGTGGAGCTTTATTTTATAATGAAAAGGAAGTAGTATCAAGGATAAAGAAAGTTTATGAGTGGATACCACATTTAAAGAAATTAGGCATAGGTGCAGTTTATTTTTCACCTATATTTATGAGCGATTATAATGGATATGATGCAAGAAATCATAGAAATATTGATGAACGTTTAGGAAGTAATGATGATTTTATGGAACTAGTTGAAGAGTTACATAAAAATGATATAAAAGTTATATTAGATGCAGTGTTTAATCATGTTAGTAGGAATTTTTTTGCGTTTCAGGAGTTACTTAAGGATAAAGCACAATCAAGATATAGAACATGGTTTAAACTTGATTGGTTTAGGGATAATGAATACGGTGATGGATTTAGTTATAAATGTTGGGAAGGTAATAAGGATTTTGTAGAATTTGATTTGGAAAACGAGTATGTGAAAGATTATCTGGTTCATTCTGTATTTAAATGGATAGATGATTATAAGATAGATGGCATTAGATTAAATGCAGCAAATTGTCTTACAGATGAGTTTGTTAGGTACTTAAGATTTCATATAGAAAAAGATAGGAAAAAGAAGGACTTTTTTCTTCTCGGAGAAATGAATCAAGGAGATTATACTGAACTGTTAAAGGGACATAGATTACATTCAGTTACAAACTATGAAGCTTATGAGGGATTTTATTCAAGCTTTAACTCAATGAATATGTTTGATGTTGCGCATAACATGATGAGAATGTTTGGCTCTGAATTTTGGTGTTTATATAGGAAACAACATTTATTTAATTTCGTGGATACCTATGATGTCAATAGAATTGGCTCAATGATTAGCAACCCAAATCACTTACCACTTGCATATGGTATAATGATTTCTATGCCGGGTATTCCTTGTATTTATTATGGAAGTGAATGGGGAGCAAAGGGAGTAAAAGTAGATGATAATAATGACGATTTATGTAAATCATATGAAGCACCGATGTGGAATGAGCTTACAGAGTCGATATCAAAGTTTATAAAGGTAAAGAAGCAAGAACGCGCTTTGCAGTATGGAGATTATAAAGAAATTTATCTTACAAACCTTCAGTATGTCTTTAAAAGAGAATATATGGGAGAAATAGTTTATGTTGCAATAAACGCATCTGAAGAAGGTCATAAGATAAAATTTGGTTCAGAATGCAAAAAGGCAATGAACTTGCTTACAAGAAAGAAGTTTAAGATAGAGGATGAAGTTGAGTTATCTGCATATTCGATAAATTACTGGAAATGGATTAAGTAAATAAATTTTAAGGATAAGAAATAAAATGGAAGAAAAAAGTATTTTTTATAAAAATGTTATGAGATTAGTAATACCAATGGCATTACAAAATCTTATAAATGTGGGGATTTCATCATTAGATGTTATTATGCTTGGGAGTGTAGATGAAAAGGTTTTATCCGGTGCATCTTTAGGAAGTCAAATTCAGTTTATTATGAGCTTGATACTATTTGGTTTGACATCAGGTGCATCAGTACTTGTGGCACAATACTGGGGAAAGAAGGATATAAAAACTATAGAAAAAATCTTAGGTATAGCACTTAAATTTTCTATTGCAGTAGGCATATTTTTTACGCTGGTGACTATGCTGATGCCAGATTTATTAATGAAAATCTTTACTAATGACCAGATTGTGATAGCAGAAGGAGCAAAATATTTAAGGATAATGAGTATTGGATATTTGTTTATATGTATAAATATGGTATACCTAAATATTTTAAGAAGTGTAGAGATAGTAATGATATCTACTATTGTTTATTTGGTAGGATTAATTGCAAATGGTATATTAAACTATACTTTGATTTTTGGAAAGTTTGGCGCTCCACGTTTGGAAATAAAAGGTGCAGCATTAGCTACTGTTATTGCTCTGGGTATAGAAACCTTAATTGTTATTTATTATGATAGAAGAAGAAATCCTGTTTTTAGATTTAGAATTAGTATGTTATTTAATAAAGAAAGAGAATTGCTTAAGGATTTTATGCAGTATTCAGCACCTGTAATAGTAAATGAGCTAATGTGGGGAGCAGGAGGAGTTACAATAGCAGCGATACTTGGACATTTAGGAAGTTCTGTAACCGCAGCAAACTCTGTAGCACAAGTAACCAGGCAATTAGCAACAGTTGTTACATTTGGAGTTGCAAGTGCGGCAGCTATTATGATAGGTAAAACTATTGGTGAAGGAAAATATGAAAATGCTAAATTATATGGGAGAAGATTTGTAAAAATAAGTGTTATATTGGGATTTGTAGGGGCAGTAGTTGTTTTAATTGTAAGACCTCTTGCAATGGCAAATATGAATATGTCAGCTCAATCTGAAAAATATCTTTCAATGATGATGTTTATTATGGCATATTTCGTTATTGGTCAAGCATATAACACTACTATGATTGTTGGAATATTTAGAGCGGGAGGAGATATTAAGTTTGGTCTTTTTTTAGATGTTACTTGTATGTGGGGAGTTGGAATATTGCTTGGTTTTTTAGCGGCATTTGTCTTTGAACTTCCTGTTATAGTGGTATATGCTATTTTGCTCTGTGATGAAATTATAAAAGTTCCGATATCGACCTTAAGATATTTGAGCTATAAATGGCTTAACAATGTAACTAAATAGTGTTAATAAATGATGGGTTTAGCTTATCAATAGAAAGCGTTGATATCGTATCTATTAGTTTGATATGATAGCTTCCAGAGCCAATATAGGAGTCTGCGGCTATTTCGCCACATGTGTTTAGATATAAAGAAGCAGTAACCGCAATATCAAAAGCAGAAATGCTAGAATCACTAATAGCTGACATAAATGTAGCAATAACAGCATTTAGCATACATCCGGTGCCGGTTACTAAAGACATGTATTTTGAGCCGTTACTTAGAGAAGCAAGATTTTGACCATCAGATATAAAGTCATGAGCACCTGTGGCTACAACAGTAGCATTGGTGTCCATGGCTAATTTTTTTATGGCTGTTTTTGTATCATTATCAATATTTTGATAGTTTATATGTTCATTTGAATCAATGCCCTTGTATGCGGTGTCTAATCCGCAAAGAGTCTTTATTTCAGATAGATTACCTTTTATAATAGTAGGTTTAGCCTTTTTAATATATTCTAATGCAAAATCAAGCCTAAGCTTGCTGCAAGTTATACCAACGCAGTCAATAACTGAAGGAATGTTTGATTCTAATGCTGTTTGTCCTGAAATCATAATGGCTTGCATTTTTAGATCAGTAATGCAACCAATGTTTATACCTAAAGCATTGGATGACCTGGTTATATCAGCAACCTCTTTTGGATGCTCAGCCATAATAGGCTTGGCACCTAATGCCAAGATTACATTAGCACAATCATTCATAGAAACAGGATTTGTAATGCAGTGAATAAGAGGCTTTTGCTCTTTTATAAAATCAATGATGTATTCATGTTCTTTCACATTAAGCCCCCTTTAGTTTAACTTTTAAAGAAGAAAGTGTTGTACTAATAGTAGGAATACTAATAAGAATGGTAGTTAAAATAAGCTCAGGCAATATATATGTTAAGTTATAGCCAATAGCATATATAACTTCATTCATACCTTCAGGTGTATATTCCTTGAAAAATATATATCCAGATATAACATGGAAAATGTAGCGTCCAAATACACCAAGCATATAGCCTTTTAAAAGACCATACTTAGACTTTGCAAATATGCCGGATAATCCCAATGCACCAAAAGCTAATGGGTAGTCAAGTAATACCTGTATAGGAACAAATACATAAGGTTCAATTATGAATTGTAATATTCCATAGGCTATGCCTGAGATGATACCAACTCGAAAACCATAGAAATATCCTATTAAGCATATGAAAAGCATACTAAATAGCGTAATAGAGCCTCCAAATGGAAGTGATGCAACTTTTAACATGGAAGTAACCATTGCAAGAGCAATAAGCATAGCTGAAACAACAAGTGTTTTTGTTTTTGTATGTGATTGATTAGTTTTTTTAGATTCTGTAAAAGTCGATTTCATTGATGTATCCTTTCTAAGTTATAGACATTTGAGCCTAGTAGTTTTTGTATTTTTGTAAGTTGACCAATTTTTTTTAATTGAAGAAGTACTATAAAAGCAATACTTCCACCGATTATAGTGGCAGCAATGAAGGATGGAACATAAAAGAACCATGTAAGTTTTGTTTTACCCCAAAACAAACTCATTACAGGATAAGATGCGATTGCACCAATAATGCCTGTACCAAATACTTCACCTAAAACAGCAAAAATAAGCTTTCCTTTTGATAATTTATAAAAAAGTCCTGAAAAGAATGCTCCAAAAACTGCGCCTGTTATAACAAG
>JAVBUL010000183.1:0-23305 GCA_031555415.1 Lachnospiraceae bacterium
TTTATCCGGAAATAATTCTTTTAATAAATTTCTTGTTAATACTGAGTCAGGAGTTGAGTAAGCACCCTTCATTTCGTTGTATACAACACCGTTATATTCTAAGTCGCTATCTACATCTTCTAACTCGAAGTGCCAGCCTTCTTGCATGAATATTTCTTTTTTTCTGTAAATGTTAGGATTAAGTACTGCATCCAAATAAACATCCATGAGATTATTAAAATCCTTTTCATTACAGCTTGCAACCGGATAAACTGTTTTATCCGGATATGTCATAGCATTTAAAAAAGTATTTAGCGAACCCTTAACTAATTCTACAAAAGGATCCTTTATAGGGAACTTCTTTGAGCCACACAATACACTATGTTCAAGAATATGTGGAAGTCCTGTGTCATCCATAGGAGGTGTTCTAAATCCGATTTCAAATACTTTATTATCGTCATCATTTGCCATTATTACTATATTAGCACCTGTTTTCTTATGCTTTAGTAAATAACCTGTTGTTTTTAATTCTTCGATTTCTTCTTTTTTAATTAGCTGATATTGTGGTATCAACTGTTCATTTAACTCTATCACTTTACTCTACCTCCAAATAGTATTTTCTAAACCAATATGTGTATTAGTTTACTATAATTAAAAATTATTTACAACAAAAAGTGTTGACAATTAAGTCTTTTAATGTATAATTACATTGTTAACCATTTTAATTTACGGGTTAACAATGTATAATAAATTAAAGGAGTATACATTCAAATGAAAAATAAATTATCAACTCAAAACATTGTTCTCATCGGCATATTTGCAGCAATAGCTGCTATTCTTTCTTCTATTCCAACAGGAATATATATTCTTGGTATGCCTGCCACATTACAGACATTTGGAATTGCTTTTGTTGGATTCACATTAGGCTCAAAGCTGGGTACATTAGCTACTGTTGTATACATACTTATGGGAGCAGTTGGACTCCCTGTGTTTAATGGGTTTAAAGGTGGATTATCTGTAATCTTTGGATTAACAGGCGGTTTTATATTTGGCTTTGTTGTTCTTTGTGCTTTGTGTGGAGCGATTTATAAGACTAAATCCATACCATTAAAAATAGTATTCCCATTTTTAGGACTTATTATCTTCCATTTAATCGGAATACTACAATTTTGTTTTATAACAAAAACTAATTTTTATGCAGCTACGACTGTTGTATCTCTTCCATACTTAATTAAGGATACAATATTTATTATAATTGCTTATTTTGTTGCTATAGGTGTTCGAAGAGCCTTAAAAAGTGCCTTCTCTCATAGCTTCTAAAACATCTGTCAATGAATAAAATCTATCATCTACATATGATTCCATGCTTTTGTCAAATGGTACTATGTCTGGAATCATAATTGTTTTCATACCTGCAAGACGTGCTGATTTCAAACCATTAAGAGAATCTTCGATTGCTATTGCCCTTTCCGGCTTAACCCCTAGCTTCTCACATGCAAGTAGATAAATTTCGGGATGTGGTTTTGACTTCTCAACCATATCTCCCCCAACTATGACCTGAAAGTATTCCGTCATTTTTCCTATTTCTAAACACTTCATAATTGTTTTTACTGAAGATGAAGATGCTAAACCTATCTTATATCTATTAGCCCTTAAATACTCTAGAAGCATGTATGCTCCTGGTTTTATCGGCATTCCTAAGCTTTCTATGTGTTCATTAATAATAACCTTTGTTTGGTTACTTAACTCATTGTATAAATCAAGGCTTCCCACCTCTGTTTCAAACAATTCTTTGCTATCTTTACCTGATAATCCAATACATTTTGCAAGATATCCTTCAATATTTTCTAGTTCATATTCTTTACTAGCTGTTATATAAGAATCAATATATAGTCTTTCTGTATCAAATAATGTTCCATCCATATCAAAAATAAATCCATCTATCATACTATACCCATGCCTTTCTACTTAAAATAGTATATTCTAATAAAGTACAATGCAACTAAATGTGCAGGATAAATAATATAGAAGCCATATTTTAAAATCTGACTTAATAACTTGTTCTTTTCACTTCCAAACATTGTCTTTCTACCCGAGTACAATAGTATTGGTATCATCGCAAGTGCGGCATATTTTTGGGAGCCTGTTCCGCCAATTCCCATTACGAAATTTATTACTGCTATCCAAATAGTTAAAATCAAAGGATTATCCTTGAACTTGTAGAAGCAATATATCATTAATACACCATAGGCCGAGTAATCTGTCCTAAGTAATACTGCTGTTATCATCCCAATAAAGCATATACCTGCTGAATATGATGCATCAACAGTTCTTGATGCAAAAATTAATACCACTAATCCTATAAATAACGTAAAAAATACGTTTTGTTCTTGAGCAAAAAGTATTTGCCCTTTAACAAGCAGATTAAAGGGAATCTCTGATATTATAGCAAATGCCAGTAGTCTACTTGCATATTTATATACATTTCTTGTATGTGAAAAACCTTCTGCTATTAGAAAACAATATATCGGAAATGACAGCCTTCCTATATATCTCATTATTCTGTATTGTGGAAATAATGCAAGCCCTGTATGATCAATAATCATCGTTATTAAAGCTAATATTTTAAGCGTATTAGAACTTAATCCATACTTTTTAATTAATCCATTATCTAACATGGCCATCATTATTCCTTTTTTGTTCAATGATATTCTTCTTGATTTCAAATATGGCTATTGTTCTACCTGGCAGCATAACTTTCCTATCTTTTACCTCTACTTCGCCTGTAGAACTTACCAGCTCACACTTTTGCTTCTTTTCAACTATTGGAATATTAAACTCAACATCATCCCAATACATATTAAATGCTATATAAATACTATTTTCTTTACTTTTCCCATATGCTCCATTATATAGCACCGAAAAGTATCTGCTTACATGGCTATAATCTATTCTCCATGGTTCAATGCCATGGTACGACATATCAGGACAACCTGATGAATTATAATCCATAAGCCTTGGAGGATTACTCATATGCAACACATTGTGTTTCTTCCTAAAATCAATTAAAAACTTAATATATTCAAATATATCATTATTCGTTCTTAGCTTATTCCAATTAATCCATGATATCTCATTATCCTGACAATATGGATTGTTATTTCCCTTTTGAGTCCTTCCCATTTCATCACCTGCATATATAAGAGGTGTGCCTTGACTAAAGAATAATAATGTAAATGCATTTTTTAATTGTCTTTTTCTTAATTCCTTAACTTTTTTCCTATTAGTCTCCCCTTCAAATCCACAGTTCCAACTATAGTTATAGTCATTTCCATCTTGATTATTTTCGCCATTTTCATCATTATGCTTTCTATCATATGACACCATATCCATTGCCGTAAATGAATTGTGGTTTGTAAAATAATTAATTACACCACAATTATAGGAATTTCGCTGTAATTTTTGTGTCATGTCAAAAACCTGACCCTCATCACTTTTAATAAATTTCCTTGCTGTTATCAAGAAATCATCATTCATCATTGCAATACGTTTTTTTCCACTCTCAGTAAAATAATAGCTTTCTGATTCTTCCCATACATCACCTATTATCTTTATATTTGTAAGAAGTGGGTCCTTTTTAATTATATCAAATGGCGCAACATTAAAGTTTAAAGAAAAACCGTCAACATGGTATTCTAATGCCCAAAACCTTAAACAATCTATTATTATATGTGGGTTTGTCCAAGGCACAAAATGAAAATCCATAATGACTTCTATACCTTCTTTATGCAAGGACTTAATCATATTTTTAAATTCGTTTACTTGGCCCCCATTTCTAGCAGAACTAAATGACTCTTTAGGAGCAAAGTAATGAGCATCACCATAGCCCCAGTAATTTACCTTGCCTGCTGCCCTGCCTTCCATTAATATCTCATCAAAATCATATGCCGGCATAAGTTCAAGTGTATTTATTCCCAATTCTTTAAAATAAGAAATTTTTTCAACTATACCTGCGTATGTTCCTTTATTTTTCACCTTAGAAGACGAGTGTTTTGTAAATCCTCTTACATGAAGTCTATATAAAATCATATCTTCAAATGCACGTTGTTGTTTTTTATCATCTTCCCAATCAAAGTCAGCCACATACATAGAATAAGCTAGTTGTGGCTGTTTTCCAAATTCAACTCCCTTATTCACTACTTTTGCATACTGGTCTTTAATAACTTTTCCATCTGACTTTATAACATAATCATATTTTGACGCACCTTTAATCCTAGCTGCATACACACTTCCTATTTTATATTCCTCATCTATATGTGCACATCCAACTTTTTTTCTTGTATTTTTATCAATTAAATCTATTTCATCTACTTTTTCATTTGTTGGTATCGATATTCTTATATCAACTTCTTCAATACTACTTCCTAGTGGTAGTGGCCTGTCTATATCTGCCATATATCTTTTTACTTTTCCTGCCATGTAGACCTCTTTCCATTTATTTCTATTAACACTAATTTGATTATAACCAATAGTTATAATATTTACAAGCACAAAGTACTTGCAAATTTTCTTTTTTCCTAGTAGAATATAGATGATTTTGTATAGCAAAATAAAAGTTTCATCTATGCGAACAAAAATGAACAAGTTCGTTCACAAGAATAGAAGATTCAACTTTGTTGAACCTCATGCATTCTTGTAGTAAATCATTTTTTAAGGAGAAAAGGTATATATGATTAGTGCAAGTAATATAACACTTCGACTTGGCAAAAAAGCCTTATTTGAAGAGGTAAACATAAAATTTACAGAAGGTAATTGTTATGGTCTTATCGGTGCAAATGGTGCTGGAAAATCAACATTTCTAAAGATTTTATCTGGTCAGCTTGAACCTACAAATGGTGATATTATAATAACACCGGGACAAAGACTTTCATTCTTACAGCAGGATCACTTTAAGTATGATGAGTTTACTGTTTTAGACACTGTAATTATGGGAAATGCCCGTCTTTATGAAATTATGAAGGAAAAAGATGCTCTTTATGCTAAGGAAGATTTTTCTGACGAAGATGGTATTAAAGCAAGTGAACTTGAGGGTGAATTTGCTACAATGAATGGTTGGGAAGCTGAATCTGATGCTGCCACCTTATTAAATGGTCTTGGAATTGAAACAGATTTACATTATAAAGTAATGAAGGAACTTCGCGGAAGTGAAAAAATCAAGGTTCTTTTAGCACAGGCACTTTTCGGTAACCCTGATATTCTTTTACTTGATGAGCCTACAAACCATTTGGATTTAGATGCTATTGCATGGCTTGAAGAATTTCTTATTAATTTTGAAAATACCGTTATTGTAGTATCACATGATAGATACTTCTTAAATAAGGTATGTACACATATTGCTGACATTGATTACGCGAAAATTCAACTTTATTCAGGTAACTATGACTTCTGGTATGAATCTAGTCAGTTGCTTGTAAAGCAGATGAAGGAAGCTAATAAGAAAAAAGAAGACAAGATTAAGGAATTACAAGACTTTATCCAGAGATTTAGTGCTAATGCTTCTAAATCAAAACAGGCTACATCTAGAAAGAAAGCCCTTGAAAAAATCGAGCTTGATGATATTAAGCCATCAAGCAGAAAATATCCTTATATTGATTTTAGACCAAATAGAGAAATTGGAAATGAAGTTCTTACTGTTGAAGGTTTATCAAAGACTGTAGATGGTGTTAAAGTGCTTGACAATATTTCTTTTGTAATCGGTAAAGATGATAAAGTGGCTTTTGTTGGTGCAAATGAAATTGCAAAAACTACATTGTTTAAGATTTTAGCAGGTGAATTAGAGCCTGATGAAGGAAATTATAAGTGGGGAATTACTACTACTACTTCATATTTCCCTAAGGATAATACTAAGGATTTTGACTGTGAAGATATTATTGTAGATTGGCTTACACAGTTTTCTGAAATAAAAGATGCTCCTTATGTACGTGGATTCCTTGGACGAATGCTATTTGCCGGAGATGATGGTATAAAAAAAGTTAAGGTATTATCCGGTGGTGAAAAGGTTAGAGTTATGTTATCTAAGCTTATGATTTCAGGGGCAAACGTTCTTATCCTTGATGAGCCAACTAACCACCTTGATATGGAATCAATTACAGCTCTTAATAATGGACTTATGAAGTTCCCTGGTGTTGTACTATTCTCATCACATGACCATCAGTTTGTTCAGACTACTGCTAATAGAATTATGGAAATCGTAAACGGACAGTTGATTGATAAAGTTACATCTTATGATGAATACCTTGAAAGCGATGAAATGGCAAGAAAACGTCAGTCTGCAGAAGAAGACTAATAGAATGTTTTTTTAGGAAGTGTCACACTGGTGACACTTCTTTTTAGTTAATAGGAACTTCTTAAAATTGTTCCAGCAAGAATTGCTTTATATTTCAGCTTTAGCCGAATCTTTTTGTCACTTTTTCACGCGCCCTTACGAATATATATTTATAAGATAAAAAAAGGAAGGTGATATTTTTTGCTTAATGAAAATGAATTATATTTATTATTACTTGAAAGTCCTGAAAAAGGATTGGAAAAGATAATGGATAAATATATGTCTTATGTGTACACGATTGTATACGGAAAATTATCAATGTTATGTACTAAGCAAGATATTGAAGAATGTGTTAGTAGCATTTTTTGTGAAGTATATAAAACACGCTATAATATTGATTTAGAAAAAGGCTCTTTGAAATCATATTTAGCTGTTTTATCTAAACGGAATGCTATTGATACTTATCGAAAGCTACGAAATAATCTGAACAATGTTTCACTTGATGAAACTGAACACGATTGGATTCCTGATGATACTGACATTGAAAAAGAAATCATCCAAAAGGAAACTGGAGACATCTTAATAGAACAAATACATGCTCTTGGTGAACCTGATAGTCAGATTATAATTCGTAAATATTATTTTGGTCAAACGTCGAAAATCATCGGCAAGGCACTTGGACTCAAGGAAAACACCGTAAATAAGAAAGTTTCCAGAGCCTTAGTTAAATTAAAGGAAGCTTTAGGAGGAGTGTTATAATGGAAAACAAAATTATTGATACCCTAGACAATCTTACAACTGAACAAACAGAAAGGTTGCTTAATGAAAACATGAATCTGAAAATAAGTGATAATGAAAGTAAGCGAATTAAAAATTCTGTATTTCAAGAATTAGGACTAAAACAGAAAAAAAGATACTTTATTCAAAAAAAAGTGATTGCTTGTATCGCCGCATTTGCCATTATATTTACTTCACTTTTTATTATTGGATTTGACAATGTAACTGCCGCTATAAAAAATATCTTTACTTTTACACCAGGTATTGGTATTACTGAAAACAATGATGATATTATCTTTACTATGAACCCGATTACAAGGCAGATTAAAGCTAATGACGCTACTGCTAATATTATTAGTGCAATATATTCAGAGGATTATTTAAATGTAACTATTGAAGTGATTGGAAAAGAAGTTCATTCGGATGCTTTTTTAATATATCACAATGATCAAACTCCGATAAAGCTTGATTCTGACAATTTTATGGATGGCTATACTTTATGTTCATCTACAGATTCAACTATGCTTGTCTTCTCATATAAAGCAAACGCACCGACAGATGATGATACTTATGAAATAGCTATTTCTGGTTTTTCAAAACGACTTTCTTTTAATATGACTCCTTGTAATGAATATGAGGATATTAAAGAAATTGGACCAACAGACATTCAAAATGGTATTTCTATTACTACTAGTGCTCAAAAGCTTGATAATCAATTAGTTGTATGGTGTTATCCTTTTAACGTATCAAAAAAGATAAATGACACTATTTTAGGATATGGTAAATCTTTCAATAGCTCCTTTAATCTTTCTAATTATATAGATATAAATGGAGAAAAAATATATGATACTAGCTCTGGATTTAACCTAAGTGAACGTATGCGTTTTGATGTACCAGAAGATATTGATAATGCAGTATTGCATATACCTTATTTAGCAATGCTTCGTGAGGAAAATCTTAAATTAATCGTTAATATTCCAAAGGAGTATGGCACAATAGAGAGTGAAACTGAAATTAAATGTAGTCTTGGAACAATAGAGGTTAAAGAGATAGAACGAGTAACTAATGAATATGAAGCTGACAAAGATACTGTACTGATAAAATTTGAATTTGATAGTAGTGACAGTAATATAAAACTTTACTCATTTGATTTTGAAACAGTAGGAAAGTATTTAACAAATGCAATACACTTTGATTCAGAAACTGGACAATTAGATTTTCTTGAGGTTTCCGTAGATAAGGATGATAAAAAAGTTTCTCTTGATATATCGCAATTATATTATTATATGTTTGGAGAATATGTTATTCCTCTTGATATTCACTAAAAAAGATTCGGCGAAAGCCGAACTTTGCAAGAACACCAGATTATTTGTAATAACATAAGTAATCTGGTGTTCTTAGTTGTTAAGCCTTAGATTTTAATATCAAAATATATACTTATCTTCTCATAGCACGAAGTGCATTTAATATAGCTAAAAACGCTACTCCTACATCTGCAAAAACTGCTGCCCACATAGTTGCGATACCTACAGCTGCCAATACTAATATCAAAACCTTTACTCCAATAGCAAATACTATATTTTGCTTTACTATCTTTAACGTCTTTTTAGCAACTTTAATCGCTTTTACTATACCCTTTGGATCATCATCCATAAGAACTATATCTGCTGCCTCTATAGCTGCATCTGACCCAAGAGCTCCCATTGCAATACCTATATCTGCTCTTGCCAGTACAGGTGCATCGTTTATGCCATCACCTACAAAAGCTACTTTTCTATCATTTTTCTTGTTTGAAATAATATTTTCCATATATTCCACTTTATCCGCTGGAAGTAATTCAGTGTAAACATTATCTATACCTATTACACTTGCAACATATTCACCTATTTCTTTTTTATCTCCTGTAAGCATAACAGTATTACTTATTCCTGCCTTTTTTAAGTCGTCAATTGCTTCTTTAGATGACTCCTTAATTTCGTCAGATATCGTTAAATATCCCATATACTTTTTATCAAGGCTTATGTGCACAACTGTACCGAATTCAGATACTTCACTACACTCAATGCCTTCGTTATCCATCAATCTTTTATTTCCAGCTATTACTGTACCCATTGGCAGTATTGCTTTTACTCCATGCCCAGACATTTCTTGATAACCACTTGCTACACTTGCATTAGTCCTATCACTGGCAAATTTTTCATACAGATTAGGATAATTATTTTTTAGTTCATCAACTATAGATATCGCTATAGGATGATTAGAATAAAATTCTGCATATGCTGCACTATATAGTAAATTTTCTTTATCTCCGTCTATTGCATTTATATTAGACACCTTGAAGTTACCCTTTGTGAGCGTTCCCGTCTTATCAAATACTACCGTATCACATTTTGCGAGTATTTCAAGATAATTACTTCCTTTTATCAATACACCATTTGCTGATGCTCCTCCGATTCCACCAAAGAAACTAAGCGGTACTGATATAACAAGGGCACATGGGCAGGACGTTACAAGGAAACTCAATGCTCTATAAATCCATTTACTCCATATATCTATAGATGTTGCTCCTTCAAATAATGATGGCACTATTGCTAACACCAATGCAGAAATAACAACTATCGGAGTGTAATACCTTGCAAACTTTGTAATAAATTTTTCTGTTGCTGCTTTTCGGTTACTTGCATTTTCTACAAGTTCAAGTATCTTTGCAACTGTAGATTCACCATATTCTTTTTCTACCACTATTTCCAATACAGTATTTATGCTTATTGAACCACTTATCACTTCATCCCCTTCAGATAGCTCTCTTGGAAGGCTTTCACCTGTTAATGCTGACGTGTCCACCATTCCTTGTCCTTTTGCAAGTTTTCCGTCAAGTGGCACTCTTTCTCCCGGTTTTACGACAATAATCTGTCCAATTCTAACATCTTTAGGTTTTTTCTTAACAATTGTTCCGTCATTTTCCTTAACAAATGCTACATCTGGTCTGATATCCATAATCTCTGCAATTGATCTTCTTGACTTATTAACTGCATAGTCTTGAAAAAATTCTCCAATTTGATAGAACAAGATAACAGCGAGAGCTTCTGGATATTCCCCTACAAAAAAGGCTCCTAAGCTAGCTATAGACATAAGGAAGTTTTCATCAAAAACCTGTCCTTTAAAAATATTATGAATAGCTGTTTTTAGAACATCACCGCCTATTATTAGATATCCCGCTAAAAACCATGTTAAGATTATATTTTCATATACAAACACTCCTGTACTTGGAAGTAGACTCATTATATCTATGATATCATGTTCCACAAGCATTCCAAAGATAAGAAAGACAGCTCCTAATACTATTTTAAGCAAATCTTTTTTCTTTTCTAACATTCCACTAGACCCCCATCCTTTTCAATGCTACTAACTACCTTATTCGCTTCTTCAATTATTCTAAAAAAATCCTTTTCATCTGCCTCGATAAAAGCTTTTTGTGTCATAAAGTTTACACTTACATCTTTAACGCCTTTTATTTTTGAAATTCCTCTTTCCATTTTTGCTGCGCAATTTGCACAATCAACTTCAAGCTTAAATACCTTTTCCATAATTTATTCTTCCTTTCTATTCTGAAATATGCTCTATTCCCTGACTTAATATCTGTTCGATATGATGATCTGACAATGAGTAAAATATACTTTTACCCTCACGTCTATATTTAACTAGCTGCATTTGCTTTAGAATTCTAAGCTGATGCGAAACTGCTGATTGACTAACACCTAAAATCTGGCTAATGTCACAAACACACATTTCTGATTTTAGTAATACATATAATATTTTAATTCTGGTTGAATCTGCAAAGACCTTGTAGAACTCTGCTAAATCATACAACATTTCTTCTTCCGGCATTTCATCGTTAACTTTTTTTACAATATCCTCATGAACATGCATATACTCACATTTTTCAATATCTTTACCATTATTTGACATACACCTATTACTCCTTTCATTATCAATCGCACAAACATATGATTATATGTTCATATGTTTATTATATTTTATATATCAAAAAATGTCAACAAAAAAAGATTCGGCTAAAGCCGAACAAAAGATTCGAATAAATCCGAGCTTTGCAAGAATTATAAAGCAATTCTTGCCGGAACAATTTCGAGGAGTTTCCTATATGTAAAAAGATACAGCAAATTGCATATTTCACAATTCGCTGTATCTACTTTAAGAAAGTACAATTTTAAGTCCTTCAAAATCAAGATAATCTTCAATAAACTGCTTTCGTAACAGATTTCGCGGAATAAAATCGTTATATTTTCCCTCAATCTGCACATCTTCCGGAATAGGAAGAGAATATAAATCTAAATCCGATTTAATAATTTCATATATTATTTTTTCTAAATCTTTTGCATTTCCATCAAAAAACACCTCTAGATACACACTTGTTATCCATGGAAGTTTGCTTTTTATCCCTTTGTGTAACAATGCGTAATTTAACGTCATAAGCTGTCTTGTTCCAACCCAAGGGAAAATAGCATATCTTTTATCAGAAAGTTGAGTCACTAAGTTTTCTAAAATACCACTATTTCTTGTTATATATTGAATTTCAATAAGGCGCTCTCTGCATCTTTCACTCAAATATGGATATACCTGCTCTCCTTGCAATACACCACGCATTTTACGAACAAGTACAGTGTGCAATTCTGCTTCGAAATCAACATTCCAGTCAACCATCGAAATACCCGGAACACTCTTTACAAATATTACTTTTGAATTTGTATTTACATCCACCGTTTCCCAAGTCATTCCTGCAAGAGAAAATCTTATCCCCACCGGATATACCTTATCTACAGTACCAATTGTACGGCTTTCATCCTTTACCAAATAATACTCTGTAGAACGAAATACATTTAAGAACTGATGATTATTTACAATCTTCTCACCTTCTCTGCCAATAATTATGCCACCACGCTCGGTACGCTGTAATTGATCTATATCAATTAAATGTTTCACTAACTGTTTATAATCACTTTGTTCAATCTTTCTAAAACAACCTAATGAAAGAATAGTTTGTGCAAGTCCCGCCGGATACATCTCGCCATTTCCTTTTAAATGACTTAGTGTCTGATGATACAATAGGTTATATGCATGATTGTGAGGATAGATAGGCTCTATCCAATGATCTTTTGTATACAGTTCAACTATCGCAATGGTACGCAAAAACTCCCAGTTTATAGGACCAAGCGTATCTCCTGAATTCACTTTAACATCCTCAACAAAAGTAAATAATAGCTGCGGTACTTGCCCACGACGTCCACAACGCCCTAATCTTTGGGCAAAACTTGAAACTGAGTAAGGTGAACCAATTTGTACTGCCTGATCTAATGAACCAATATCAATACCCAGTTCCAGTGTTACAGTAGCACCTGTTACTATTTTTTCATCCGCAGATTTCATTTCCTCTTCTGTATTTTCTCTGAGTAAAGCAGATACATTTCCATGATGTACACGGTATACATCCGGAGATTTATTTTTAAGTGCAATTTCCTTTAAGTTTGCAATAACAAACTCTGTTTCTTCCCTACTGTTAGTAAATATAATAGTCTTTTTATCTAGCGTCATCTTGTATAAATATTCGTAATGCTCTCTATCCCCTACATCTCCACCTGTAGTGAGAGTATTGTCACTAATATCATTGCTTGCCGCATCATCCTGCTCACGTAAATTCACAAAACGCTCAATATGTAATCTAACACGTTTTTTTCCTTCTTCTGAAATAGGTGCAGCACAATCCCTGTCTGTTCCCGAATTAAGCCAATTCTTAGCAAGAGATACATCACCTAATGTAGCAGAAAGTCCTATTCGACGAGGTTTTACACCTGTTAAGTTTTGTAACCTCTCAAGAACACATAGAAGCTGTAAACCACGTGCATCACGCATGAATTGATGAACTTCATCTATTATTATAAAACGAAGGTCAGAAAACATCTGCAAGCAAGCTCCCCTTTTATTGGTAAGCAGGCTTTCCAAGGATTCCGGAGTAATCTGGAGAAGTCCCTCTGGATTCTTCATTAGTTTATTTTTTTTCGTAACAGAGGCATCACCATGCCATTTACACACTGATATATTGGAATCTAAAAGAAGTTGTTCTAATCTTATAAATTGGTCGTTAATTAAAGCCTTCAATGGTGAAATATATATTACACCTACCGAACGAGGCGGGTTTTCATATAAATTTGTAAGCACCGGCAAAAAAGCAGCCTCTGTTTTTCCTGATGCTGTTCCTGAGGACAGCAAAAGGTTATCATCGCTGTTAAATATAATGTCGCAGGCAGCAACCTGTATAGCTCTTAGCTCTTCCCACTTATTTTGATATATATAGTCCTGTATAAAAGGAGCTAGTCTGTTAAAAGCGTCCATATTAAAATACCTCTCTATAAAACTTCATTGCTAAACTTCAAACTCCATAAAGTCACTGTGTATATCTTCCTCTGTAATTCCACCCTTTGCCATCTCAAAGCTATTACTTCCTAAAATATCCGATAACATTTTCTCTGGATTCTGATGCAATATATTAATTAGTTCAATAAAATCACGAATAATCTCACGTGGAGTTATATGTGTTGCGGCACCAACCCTATTATATTCTACCGTTAAGAAGTATACTAAATCCTCATGACTTAATATCGGTGAATAATTATATAGCTGTGAATGTATATTTTGTATCTTCTCTACCAAAACATACATTTCTTCTTGTGTAAGCATCTGTAATCGTATAATTGGAGCAGTTAAATCCTTTATATCATCTGTTGAAAAGTGCCCTTCTGCCAACCTTGAACGTAATGCTTCATAGCTAAATACGCCTTTATATTTATCCTCAATACATTGAGGTGTTCCACCCATTAAAAATCCTATGTGCTTTGCTTTTCCTTGCAAAACATCATTGTACATTGTAAGGATTTTCTCATAATTATTCTGTCTTGTTATGGAATTAGGTATTTTAAAGATATTTACCAATTCATCAATAATTACCAGCAAACCATTATACCCTGCACTTACAAGAAAGCTTGCAAATATCTTTAGGAAATCATACCATGTTTCATCTGTTACTATAAAATTAATCCCTAAGTCAGCTTTTGCATCTTTTCTTGTTGCATATTCACCTCTAAACCATTTAAGTACATTCGATTTCATTGCTACATCGTCCTCACAATAAGCTTTCCAATATATATGTATAGCTCTTGCAAATTCAAAACCATTTACCATTCCTTCAAGAGAGCTAGCTGTGGCATAAATCTCTTTCTCCACTAAGCTGTCAAAATCATCTTCTTCATTAGACTGCAATTTAACCGATGCCTGAATTCCTGAAATCCACTTTTCTAAAATTAAAGGTAATGCTCCTCCATCCGGTTTTGATTTTGTAGAAAGGTTATTTATTAATTCTTTGTAGGTTGCAAGCCCCTGACCTTTTGTTCCCGCAAATCTTCTCTCAGGAGAAAGGTCCGCATCTACTACCACAAATCCCTTTGCTGTAGCATAATTGCGAATGGTTTGTAATAAAAAGCTTTTTCCACTTCCATATTTTCCTACTATAAATCTAAAAGACGCACTGCCTTCTGATATCAAATCTATATCATGTAAAATCGCTGATATTTCCTGTGAACGTCCCACAGTAATATACTCTAGCCCCACACGCGGAACCACTCCACCTTTTAATGAGTTTATTAATATATTTGCTAATCTTACCGGTACTTTATTCTCCATTGTTAGTATTATACCCCCACTATCTCTTTTACGTTTTCTATATATTCCTCATAAATTGTCATATCTATATCCAGTTCCAATATGTTATCTCCGATGCTGTCCATTGCCTTTTCGTTAATGCTATCTGCTAATACTTCTAACATAATACTGTTTTCATCAGCATATTGCTTGATATTACCATCTTCTAATATAACCAATAGTGCCCTAATCTCCGTATCATTTAACGAATTTTTAAAACCTGTCCATCCATCTAAAACCAGTTCCGCCGCCACTTCTTTTAAAGAAGTTATTTGCTCTGTAGCCACAACAGGTTCATCATTTTCAGGTACAATCAGTTTTTCCTGTGTTTCAAATGCTTCTTTCCTTATAATATTCAGCATATTTTCACTTACAGAAACAACAACTTTATTTATCTCTTTATAATAATCATTGACTGTATCAACTATTATCTTTTCAAAATCAATGCCTGCCATACTAAACTTCTGCACTGTTGCCTGATTAATCATGTCAATGCTTACAGAAAGCTTATATTTATAGTCCATTAATTTTCTTAGTGTTGACTCCATTTGTTTCATAGCATAGCCTATTAACTGTCTTCCATTTTCAGTTGTAATGGTTGTACTAAAAGACCAATTAACCTGATTGTATACATATATCTCTTTGTCTGAAAGAATAACCTTCCTACTTTTCCCATTTAACCGTTGAAAAAATAATGCTCCTTTAAAAGGTGTCCACAATGTAAGATTTTTTGTTGGTTGAAAAATCAAATCATAAAAGTCAATATCAATAGTTTTCAGGGCATCCTTTAGCTTTGTTATAACATGATAAAAACAATCATTAATTAAATTACTTGTTTCCGCTGTATAAAAAGAAGAATCCTTTATATTGTATTTTGAAATGCTGCAAAACAATTCAAAATTGTCACTAATATCCGATTCATATAAGAATATCTTTGGATAATACATATAGATATTATTCTCATAAACGAAATCCTTAAATGGTTTTTTCAGACCATAATAAATATGATAATCCTTAATCCATTGTATCACATATTTATCAATTGATGAATTATACTCCTTAAAAACATTCCAAAAGGTCATTATTCTTTCTAATCCATCATCCGGACTATCAACCCCTATATTATTTAGCAGCTCGTACATATAAAGAAATGCATATGATAGAGATGTATTATTAATTTCTCCCTTTCTCACATTTGTTCGCCACGTAAAATAGGTTCTTAGCTGTTCATAGCTCATTAATTGGTAATAAGGAAAATAAGACGAAAATGAAGCACTTCCATCATAATCATCTTCAAAATCCTTCATAAACACTGCTTGTTTATAAAATACCTTAGCATTATTAGATTGTACCTGCTTATTATAAAATTTAGATTGATAATTCGAATTATAGCTATCCCTTGAAATCTGCCTCATTTCATTAAAAACCTTACGTTTCTCGTCCTCTAATGGATTAATTTCCTGAGGTACAGATACAAAAGTAGGTACTGAAGCAGATTCTGACAAAGTATTTTCATTACTGTAATCAATCTCTATCTCTGCAAAAGCTTGACTATCAAATGAAATAGACGAATGAGAAGAATCTTTTTGTTGCTCTTGCAATACATGATTCTCCTCTTCGTCAAAAAGTGTCATCTGACCAAGTATTTTATATGGCTCGTACTTTTTATTATTTATCATACACCGATAGTCCTAATTCTTTTTTAGTTAATAAGAAACACCTCAAAATTGTTCCAAAGTTCGGATTTATCCGAATCTTTTGTTCGGATTTATCCGAATCTTTTGTTAATGTCTAAATTATAACATAGCAATATGGATTTATCAATTAATTGTTTGGTTGCTATTTACTCTACTGTTGGCGGCAGACAGGCATGATTTTCACATACATAGTATGTTGTTTTATTATCTAAAAGCGGATATTCCTTACTTTCATTTAACAACGTTACATTGGCCAAAATAGAAAGCTTATCTTTTGGTAAAATGAAATCTTCCTTATCCTTTAAAACAATCTTAATGCTCTTTGGAGGATTTTCATAAATTAGTAACGCAAATAGAAAAAAACTATTTCCTGACGGATAAATTTGTGAATTAGACGACATAAAATCAATTTGTTCTTTTGCATAATCATTATATTCTTCTTTTTCTGTAAGCTGATAAAGCCTAACAAAATTATATGTCATAACAGAATTCCCACTTGGAATTGCTCCATCATAAGTTTCCTTAGGATTCATAAATAATTCTTTATTTTCCGTTTCACATAGAAAAAAGCCATTGCTATTTTTATGGTAATTATCATAAAATTTATTTACTGTTTCTATACAAATATTTTCTGCTCTCTCAAGATACTTTCTATCCAAAGTTGAATTATATAGTTCAATAAGTGCTGCTGTATAAAATGCATAATCATCTAAAAAGCCATTTTCTGAATGTTTCCCATCACGAAAGCTTGTATATATATTCATATTGTCACATAAGTTTTTTCTAATAAAATCCTCTGCTTTTATGGCAACTTCAATGTATTTTTCCTCTCTGCTCACTCTATACAGCACAGACAATGCAATAATCATTAGTGAATTCCATGAAGTAAGAATTTTATCGTCGAGATGGAGTTTTGTTCGTTTCTTTCTATATTCATACAGTTTTTTTATTTCTTCATTAAATTGGTTAGATAAATCATTACTTTTTAGAAGGTTTAAAATATTTGTTCCTTCAAAATTACCTTCCGTTGTAATGTCATATATACTAGCAAATTCATCGCCTCTATCATTTCCCAAAACATCCTTAATTTCATCTAAGCTAAACGTATAATATTTTCCTTCTATACCTTCACTGTCTGCATCTTGTGCGCAATAAAATCCACCTTCTTTTGATGTCATTTCACGAATTATATAATCGGCTGTTTTTTCGCATGTATCAAGATATATTTTGTTTTGAGATTCGTTGTATGCTCCTGCATAAGCTATAATTAAAAGTGCATTGTCATACAACATTTTTTCAAAATGAGGCGCAAGAAAACATTTATCAGTAGAATACCTTGAAAAACCATATCCTATATGGTCAAATATTCCACCCTTTCTCATCTGTATTAATGTTTTATCAACCATTTCATATATTTGGGAAGTATTAGTTAGTCTAGCATATAGTGTTAGAAACAATAGATTATGAGGTGCAGGAAACTTAGGTGCTTTACCAAAACCTCCATAGACACCATCAAAACTGTCTAAATAGTGTTCTATAGCTTTTTTCATAAGACTTTGACTATCAGTAGTATTTTTAGTTGATTCTTGCATATTAGTCATATTATTAATAAGCTTTTCAGCAGATTGTATAAGCTTACCACGCTCCTTTCCCCATAAATTTATAATAGAATTTAGTAAATCTTTAAAACCCACTAATCCATATCCTGAATTTATAGGAAAATATGTTCCTGCAAAAAACGGCTTTTTATCTGCTGTCATAAAAACACTCATAGGCCATCCACCACTACCTGTAAAAGCTTGGCATACTGACATATATACACTATCTATATCAGGGCGTTCTTCACGATCAACTTTTATAGATATAAAATTTTCATTTAGTATCTTGGCTGTTTGTATATCTTCAAAGCTTTCATGTGCCATAACATGACACCAATGGCATGTACTGTATCCAATACTTAAAAATATAGGCTTATCCTCAAGTCTTGCTTTTTCAAATGCTTCTTCGCACCATGGAAACCAATCTACAGGATTGTAGGCATGTTGGGTAAGGTAGGGAGAGGTTTCGTTTATTAGTCTATTTGGTTCACTTGCTGTATGTGTCATAGGAGATAATCTGCCTTTCTATAAAGTTATAGGTAGATTATCCCCTTTGATAAGCAATATTATCCAGTTATTTTATATCTCTGGATAGTCGGCAACAAGCCCTCTTCAAAATTGACAAATATCCACCTACATTTATATCAATTCTATTATTACTTATTTATGACAATATCTATATCATCACGTGAAAGCGTAGATAAGTACTTTTCCATATCCGCACTTATATGCAACTCTTTTAAACAAGATAAATCATTCAACAAAGAAAAATCATGAATATCAGTATCAATAATATTTAAGCTTTCAAGGTTGATATATTTTTCAATACCTTCAAGACTTGATATTTTACATTTATGAAAATTTAAATTTTTTATATTCGACATTTCTCCAAGCTGATTCAAACTTCTTAAACTTGAATTTTCGCCTAAAACCAAACTTTCAAGTGAAATCAAGGACTCAAAAACCGAAAAATCTTCTATCTCATTCTCAAAAAGCATGCAATTTGTTAATCTAAACAGATTTTGTAGCGGTGAAACATCATTCACATAGCAATGCATTATGCATAAGCCTTCTAAACGTGTATTATCAGCAAGCCCTGATATATCCGAAAGTGGTTCTGCCATAATAGTAATCTCCGCTAGATTCTCCATATATTTTAAATCTTCAAGACTTTTTAGTGTTCCATATTTACCACTACCATTCATAAAATCTTCATTCAGAGTATTCCATTCATCTTGAGAAGCTGCCACTTCTTCACCAAGTATAAATAAACCACTTACATTTTTTAAATCATCATATGTAATTGGTTGTTCCGCCTCTATACCAAGTGACTTATGTACTGCAGCTTCAATCAATGGTTCTGCAAATTCAACAAAATCGCTTCCTTTATATGTCTGATTATCTATTTCATCTGATGTCTCAACATTTTTTTTATCATTTGATTCATTACTAAATATATTAGTATATCTACCAACAACAAATCCAGTAGCAAAAATAATACAAACCACTATAATTGTTGCTACCAAGAATAGTATTTTTTTCTTTATATGCTTTTTGTACCGTCTAAGTGCACGTTTGGCAGCATTTGCGCTCTTATAACGTGCATTTGGCGAAAAAGCACAACACTTGTTTACAATACGACTAAGCTTCTTGCTTTGTATATCGGTTTTCGTATCTATCTTACCTGTCAGCATATAACGCAGAACTACACCGAGTGCATATATATCTGCACGGCTATCTGTTTGAGCAAAACCATATTGTTCAGGTGGTGCAAATTTTTGAGTACCAAAAAAGAATGTATCGGTTTCAGCATCTTCAGAATATGCTCTGGAAATACCAAAATCAATAAGCTTAATTTCATTGTTATATGGATTAATAATAATATTTGATGGTTTTATATCGCGATGGATAATTGGATTTGGCTGTGAATGTAAATAATCTAAAATATCACAAAGCTCCATAAAAATTTTAACTGCTTGTGATTCCTCTATCTGATTCTTATTTAAATACTCATCTAATGTTATACCATCAACATATTCACGGATAACAAATAATGTATCATTGTTCTCCACTTCCATTTTAAAATTCGGAATGCCCTTATGACTAAGTCCTCGTAACAGCTCTGCCTCTTGCACACCATTTTTGTCATCTGTTTTTTTGTAACACTTCATTACATACAATTTGTCATCCGCTCTATCTAGCAAAATATATGTTTCACCATACTCATTTTGAGCCAAACATTCAATGATATCATAATAATCTGATATTTCCTTTGGTAAAACAAACTCATTAAAATCTTTCATTATATCATCAGCAAAAGACTTACTCATAACGTTCCTCCTTACCCAAAAGTGGCAGTGTTAGGTCACACAATGTTGCTTGCACATCACCTATGGTAAGTTTGTGCTTTAATGCATATATAACAACTGCGTCACGTTTAATTTTAGGATAAAGTGGACTTTTTCTAGCAACTTTTAGCAACTCCTGTGCTTCATCATAGTTCATACCAAAACCAAATGCAAGCTGTATCACTTTATCACGCGAAGGCTTGCGTCTGCCGTTAAAAATTTGATGTCCATATGTACGCTCAATTCCCGATTTGATTATAACGTGTTCAGATATAGTCTTTCTATTCTTGCACAAAATAGAAAGATATTCACTGAAATAAGTAGGTTTCATTTGCTCATCATAATGTTTAATGAATCTCGTTATACTAGAAGTTTTAAAAAGTTTTTGTAAAAGTGTACTTGTTGTAATTTTATCATCTTGCATAGTGTTTTACTGTCTCCCTCCAATAAATACAAAACATTTTGTTAGAACAAATATTATATCATTTAAACCATAATAATAGGTGTGCAGGTAGCACACAAAATATATTCATAATGCGAAAAACCACATTTACTCCTCCAATAATCTTTATTGTCTAATATTATACATTACATTTCTATAAAAATCAATCTAGCCACCTTTCCACTAACAACCAATTTAACATAATACAATCTTCTTGAATATTATACATATTATATATTATTTTATAGGAGGCTTTCATATGGAATATTGGATTTCGGTAGAATCTGGTGTTAATATATATGTTAATGATATCAATCCCACTTCAAACAAGGTCATTTTAATGATACATGGCTGGCCTGCAAACAACAATATGTTTGAATATCAATATAATTACTTTATAGAAAAAGGATATCGCATTATAGGTGTAGATACAAGAGGTTTTGGAAACTCTAGTAAACCTCAGTTTGGATATAATTATGACAGACTTGCTGATGATATAAGATGTGTTGTTGATTATTTGCAATTGCAGAACTTTACTTTGCTTGGTCACTCTACAGGCGGAGCTATCGCTATCAGATATATGTTCCGCCACAGCGGATATGGCGTTTCTAAACTTGTTCTTTGTGCTGCAGCTGCACCAAGCTTAGTTAAACGTCCAAATTTTTCTTATGGAGCAGACCCTAAAGTAGTTACAGATATTATTGAAAATACTTATAAAGATCGTCCGCAAATGCTTAAAGATTTTGGAGATATCTTCTTTTACAAAAAGGTTTCCAAACCTTTTTCTGACTGGTTTTTTGATTTAGGTTTACAGGCAGCAAGCTGGTCAACTATTGCTATTGCTCGTACTTGGCTTGCAGAAGAACTATTCTATGATCTCAAAACTATTCATGTTCCTACTTTAATAATGCACGGTAAACATGATATGGTTGTTCCATATGAGCTAGGCATGATTCAAAATCAGGAAATTGCAGGCTCTATCCTTATAACCTTTGAAAATAGCGGACATGGACTTTTCTACGACGAAAAAGACAGATTCAATAGTTCACTGTTAAACTTTATTAGGTAACTCCTTATTTCAATGTTTTGATATTTCGAAATTACGTAACTTTATATTGACATATGGTAATATTTATAGTATTATTAAATTACGTAATTACGAATAATCATTTTATTTGAAAGGAGTCTACTTTTATGAACTACGAAGAAGAAATCGAAAAACTAAAAAAAGATATGGAAAAATTAATGGAATTATTCCAACATTCATCAAAGTCTGCTGATCTTGATGAAGATGAAAAACATTTTAAAACCGTTCAGCCAATCAAAAACATGCACCCCACGCCTCATCTAAGCAACATTATGGATTCTTTATCTAAAGTTACAGATAAAGAAAATCGTACTGGAAGTATAACATACCTTGGCGTTTTTACATCAGGAGGAAGACAATCCAACTGGATAAGAAATGAAGTAAATACTGATGAATTACTACAATTAATCGAAAACAAGTCTGCTGCTGCTGTATTACAGTGTATCGGAAATAATGACAGACTAAATTTACTTTTAACACTCTTACGTACGCCTATGACTGTTGCTGAATTAGTTGAAAAATGTGGATTCAACTCTACTGGTCAAGTATACCATCACTTAAAGCCATTAATCGCTGCTGATATTGTCTTTGAAGTTGATAGAGCTGAACGAGGGGTTTACGCCGTTAAGCCTCATAGAGTACAGGGAATTGTAATGCTACTTGCCGGAATTTTCGATTTAACTGATGCTACTCATTCCTCACCTGATTTTCCTATTAACTAAAAAAGATTCGAATTAATCCGAACTTTGCAAGAATAGCCCCTTTTGAGGGCTATTTTGCTTGCTTTTTTAATTCTTTTTCCTTGTATAGTTCTACATCAGCTTTCCTTATATAGTCCATAAAGTTCTCATAAGATTCGGGAATTGCTACATATGTTCCGATTGATACGCTTACTTCTATTCCTTCCATAGGCATGCCAGGCTTTCCTAACTCGCTTATGCTTTTTCTTAGCTTCTCACAAAGCGATTCCATTAAAACATTACCATATCGCTCCACTACAAGAAAGAACTCATCTCCACCAAATCTTGCTGCTAAACCATTACTACTCTCAGCAATTTCTTTGAGTATATTTGCTACACTTTTTATACATTTATCACCTGTCAAATGACCATATTCATCATTAAACTGCTTAAATCTATCTATATCTATTATAGCTATTGCCAACATAAGTTTCTGTTCTTTTGCTTTATTAACTGCTTCTTCTAAATATCTGTTTAATTTTCCCTTATTGGCAAGGCCTGTCATTGCATCTGTTTCTGATAATACTTTTAGGTTTTCGTTA
>JAVBUL010000137.1:0-3451 GCA_031555415.1 Lachnospiraceae bacterium
ATATTAGATCACAGGAATAATGAGAAGAATTATTTAACATTTAAATTATTATATATTGATAATATTTACATGACTTTAAGAGAAGTTGAGGAGAAAACTAATTGGGGAAGTATTGATACACTGAAAAGAAAAATTATTATGTATAAAAATGATATTAAGGATATAATTATAAATTTTGATGATTATAACATCTCGTTTAAAAAGTTAAAAAGTATAATAAAGAAACATGAGTAACTAATAATTTTATAATAAAAAAGAAGATAAATAAAGTGCAAAATTTGCACTTTATTTTTTGTCATAAATTGTTAAAATTTGGGTGTGAAGTAGTTGGCCAACTAAAAGTCACGAATAAAAGAAGGAGAAAGAAAAATGAAATTAAAATTAGCACAAGCAAATGGAAAAATAAGACACAAATTAACAAGAATCGAAGGAGATATAAATTGTTTTACGGCAGAGGTAGAGGATGTAACCCCAACGATTGGAGAAGCGGGAACAATATTAACAAACGAGATAATTAACTCAATAAATTGGAAAGATGATAAAGACATATCTTTTACAGAATTAAGAGAAGAAGTAGATTTAATGACTTTAGCTGAGGAAGGAAAAACAAAGATAGTAACTACGGTAGAAGGCAAAGTTTATTTAGTTAGATACAACCAACCTCTATGTTTATTAAATGGTAATTATGCTTTGAAGCAAGATGTTCCAACATTTTCATTCACAAACGGAACATTAACAATTACGCTTAACAATTAAAGGTGAAAAAATGTCAATAAAATATGATTTTAGAGATATAAAGAAAATATATTATGATGGAAAACCAGTAGATACTATATTAAATGAAGGAATTATAGTATGGACTGATCCAAATATTATTGATGTTCTCTTTGATATGTGTACAGATGATCAAGAATATGCAGAACAAAGAGAGTACTTATATAAAAGACCATATGGAGAATTTCCAGAACCGGAGTGGTCAGGTTATACGTTTTTAGGGTGGTATACAGGTATAAATGGAGGAGAAAAAATTACAGATGACATGATTTGTTCTATTCCGACATTTCATGTACTATACGCACACTGGCAAATAAATAGTTATAATCTAATATTTGATAGTCAGGGAGGAAGTAGTGTAGAAGCACGTACATTAAGATACCATGAAGAAATAGGAGACTTACCTACCCCAACAAAAAAGAGTCATAAATTTTTAGGATGGTATTGGAATTTAAATGGAGGAAGTCAAGTAACAAAAACAGATGTATTCCATGATACATACGATAGAACAATATATGCAAAATGGGAATTAATTATAATAAATATAGCATTTGATACATGTACAGATGATTATGAAGATGATCGAGATGCAGAAAGTAGAGAATATGTATATGAAGAAAAATATGGATCGTTTCCAACACCAGAATGGTCAGCTCATACATTCTTAGGCTGGTATACAACTAAAACAGGCGGACAAAGAATCTATGAAACAGATATTTGTACATATATATATGGCCTGTATGCACACTGGCAAATAAATAGTTATAGTTTAATCTTTGATAGTCAAGGAGGAAGTAGTGTATCAAGTAGAAGTATTCAATATGGAGCACAAATAGGGACATTACCGACACCAACAAAAAAGAGTCATGAATTTTTAGGCTGGTATTGGAATTTAAGTGGAGGAAGTCAAGTATTAGCAACGGACTTATTTTATAACTCAACAGATAGAACAATCTATGCGAAATGGAGATTGATAGTGGTTAATGTATTTTTTGATATGTGTACAGATAATCCGGAATATGTAGAGCAAAGAGAATATATCTATGAAGAAGTATATGGATCGTTTCCAACACCAGAATGGTCAGCTCATACATTCTTAGGCTGGTATACAGCCCAAGTTGGTGGAGCAAAGATAACTGCAGATATGGTATGTAATAGTAAAAACTTTATTGGCCTGTATGCACACTGGCAAATAAATAGTTATAATCTAATATTTGATAGCCAGGGAGGAAGTAGTGTATCAAGTAGAAGTATTCAATATGGAGCACAAATAGGGACATTACCGACACCGACACGCTCTGGATATGAATTCCTAGGCTGGTATGCAAATTTAAGTGGAGGAAGTCAAGTATTAGCAACAGATAGATATTATTATCCACATGACAGAACGATCTATGCAAAGTGGAAACAATCATTAGTAAGACAAAGAACAGATACATTATATCTTTGTTCATCAGGAGAAGACTATAGTGCAGATGATGTTACATGGATTCTAACAGATTACGCAGGTATTGATATGAAAAGTAATGGTGGAAAAATAACTGTAACAAGCACAGTAAGAGGAAAAGGAACTATGTCTGTTGATATATTATGGCCAAAAGGCGCAAATACTCCAACATATGTAATGCAAAATTCTGGATATTATTATCCACTTAATTACAATAAATTCATCTATGTATATAGTATGACAGCAACAGCATCAATGAGTGTTAGTTATAAATTTAATTCTAACAGCATAACAGAAATAAGAATTTATCTATCGGGAAATGTACAAGACAATCAAGGTGGATCAGGAGACTATATATATGATACACAAGTTGTGTTACAGTAAGGTGAAATATGGAACTAAATAAGTTAATTTTAGATAGAATTGATGTTACTCAATTAATAGCTGACGATAAAATTATTCATATAGTATTAGGTGGATCTAGAGGAGCAAATGGAAATTTTACAGAAGAATCGGATTATGATATTTGTATATTATTTCATAGAAGAAAAGATGCCGATGATTTAATACAAGGAATGACTTTAACATGTGAAGATAAAAGAATAATGATATTGCCATGTGGATTGGATAGTATAAAAATGTTTTTAAAGTATCCCAAAACATATGGTGGAAATTGTGCATTTCAAATAATTGAAAATATGATATTTGAAGAACAAAATAATTACTTTTATCAAAAATATAAAATGCTAGGAAAGAAAAAAGATATTTTTAAATATACATATAAAAACTTTTTCTATGAATTTGAAAAATATATATATGGTGATATAGCAGTAGCTCCAATTAAACAAATGAAATATTTAATACGATGGTTTTATTTAAAAGATAGAATAGAAAATCCGTATTTAACAGAAAGCGAACAAAAGATAATACGAAGATTTAATGAAAACTTTTATAAGCAAGAATATCAAAGTGAGTTTATAGATTTAATAAAAATGTGTAAGGAATACGCAAATAGTATAAATTTAGATAATTTAGACTTAGAAATAAGATTAGAAGAAGTGGAGAATGAAAAATGGAACAACTAGACTTAATAAAATCACTAGGTGGGACATGCCTAGGACTGGTATTAACAGTAATAACATTCTTTTTAAGAGGTAAACAAAATAAAAGAAATAAGAAAAAAGCATTAAATTTAATAAAAATAACAAATGTATTATTACCAGGGATAAT
>JAVBUL010000032.1:0-2900 GCA_031555415.1 Lachnospiraceae bacterium
ATGGTAGTATTGGTGAGAAGTATGTGGAAGTGGGAATGGTTAATATTAGGATTGACAATACAAACAAAAAGAGTCATAAAACAAAATTTATATTGAATGATAACATTACTAATGTAGCAAGGGCAGGTAAGGTGTATAGCTATACAAAAGGGAAAGCGGTATATAAGGTGAATTCGGAGAATAAAATTGTATTCTATCCTAATACATTAGTGTATCAATCTCATAGAAGAATAGGACTTAATGAGGATGGATCGATAGCTGATGATATGAAATGTAATGATTATAATCGTAAGCAATTATTGAATATAAATGACTTATTTAGATATGAACTTGACTATGAAGTTGAGGACTTATTTTTTTCATTTGAGTTTATGTGCAAAACTTTTTTTGCTCGAGGTAAAATGGAGAAGGTTATTGTAGATATGATAAAACATTTTAAAGAATGAAGTGGAAAAGATTATAGAAATGATATATTAACTGAACAAGTTAAAAATAATAAAGATACAAAGCGTTATATACAAGAAGTAAGGAAGTGTATAATGGATGAAATAGACAAAAACAAGGGCAATTTGAATAAAATGAAGTACACATATGATAATAAAGAGAAGAACACATTGTATAATAAAATTTTTAGAAAGATAGAAAATCCGCATTTTGGTTCTGTAAGTGATATAATTGATGGATTTACTATCGCAATAAATGATACTTGGGGTAATATGATAGAAATTGTTGATTTTATGCTTTATAAAAATCAATATGCAGGGAAAATGAAATTTACAATTTATGATCATTTTGGTTTGAATGAGCCAGATGTAAAAAAAATATATGTTCAACTTGCTGGTTTTAGAGCGTGGTTTGCTTTGCAACATTTAGATAAGTATAAAGGAAAGTATAAGCCATTTGTAACGATGATAACTTTTGAAATTCCATTTTTTGGAGTGTTCGACAAATTATAAAGAGAGATTTGACTAAAGTCACAATATGTAAAAAAAGAAAGGAAAAGTGAATCCAATAATTAAAAAAGGATATTGGATTATACAAGAAATTAAGATGATAAAAAAAAAGCAATTAGCGATATCTATATCCATTTTGGGAGGAATTATTTTGCTTTGGTATGTTATCTTCTTATATCCATTGATAAATGCAGATAGAATTTATGTCTATGGTTTATTTGAAGAATATAAAAGCTATTTTGATGATTTGAAAAATGATTTGTTTGATTTGATAGAGGATTATGAAGAAGAAAAAAGTATAAGTTTGTATTCGAACGGGAAGACATGGGTGATATATCGGGGGGAGAGCAGTAACTACACTTATTTAGATGAAAATATTGTGAAGAAGATACGGATTTTTGGGGATTCAAGCGAATGGGATTATCTTGATAAGATTGTTGTTTATAGAAATCAAATTAGTTTTAGTTTTGAGACGAATAGGTATGCAATCATATATAGAAGCGATAATACGAAACCACTATTTATGAATTATTGTGATGAGTCGTTTGATGTTGTTGTAAAAAAAATAAAAAAAAATTGGTATTATTGTGAAGGTAAATAAAGAAACAAAAATAAGATTATAGAAGTTAATAAAATTATATAGTCTTATTATTATAAACAAAGGAGCAAGCAACCTATGGAATATTTTGCACTACAATACGACAGACAAATAATAGACTTATTAAAGTTAGACAAACATGACATAGATTTTACGACAACAGAACCATTCATATTGCCATGTGAGATGGAAGAAACTATAACGGTACCAGAATTCTTTATTATACAAGAGCTTTTTACCTACCATTTCTTTATATCGGATCGGTTAAAAGAATTATTCGATGTGTATCATAAAGATTTCGAAGCAGTTCCATGCTTTTTGACAGATACGGAACGTCAAAGGCAGGAATGCTTCTGGAAGATTAAATTACCAGAGATATATCAAGAAAAGCAAGAGGGAACAACCGATGTATATCTTGTAGAAGAACAAGCAGAAGGCAAATATGTATTTACATTAGTGATAGAAAAAAGAAAATACATAATAGTATCCCTACATTTGGCAGAGCATATGCTACGCAAAAACTGTTATGGGATTCGATACAATCCAGTGGAACTATTATAGGAGGAGTTACGTATGGAGGCAATGACTTATGATGATATCGTATTTGATATACCAATATCTTATACGCATATAAAGGAATACCGTATAGAGGAAAAGATAAACGAACATGCAAAAGCACGAATTGTAGGTGTTCTTACAGAGGAGGAACAGGAAAATGCGTTAGATTGTGTTACCATGGGAAGTATCGTTCATATCTATTCGGATGAACAAGAATTGTTTTATGGAGTAGCAACGAACTTTGAGATCCGATATCAAGATGGAGTAGGAGAATTTATTCTATATGCGATGGACGACTCCCTGCAACTAGATATAGTAAAGAGAAGCAGGAGTTTTCAAAATATAAATCAAAGTTATGCTACTATCATTGGACAGGTTATAGACAGCTATTCAGGTGATTTGGCAAATGCAGGTCAATATATGATATATCCTCAAGCACCAATTATTCAATATGAGGAAACCGATTGGGAATTCATAAAACGATTGGCGTCTTATATGGGAATCTATCTACAGCCAGAAGCAAAACGAGAGGGAATACAGATTTATCTAGGAGAGCATGAAGGATATAAACATAAGCCAGAAATCTATGAATTTACTGAAAAGTATGAGAATCAAACCTATAAGATAAAGCAAGATAAAGAATATATAACAGAAAACAGAAGAAGTAAATCACTCTGGATTACGATTCCAGAGAGTTATGATATGGGCGATAAGGTAGAGATTCAGCAAGAATTTTATACAATAATAGAAAAAACAGCACAGATGGAAAAGGAACAATTGCTGTTTATCTA
>JAVBUL010000114.1:0-31278 GCA_031555415.1 Lachnospiraceae bacterium
TCTAGCTCTTCTGGTAAAACATTATTGCAAATAGGCTTTTTTCCATGAGCCATAGCTAAAACTCTCATTCCTTGTTTTGCATACTCATCTGCAATATATTTTACATATAAACTTGGCTCTTTAAAAATAAACTCTAATGCACCAATTACATATAATCCTTTGTTTTTAAATTCAACAGCACTCCATTTTTTATCTGATGAAAATGGAATCTTACAAATCGCCTCTCCAAATTCTTCCCTGCTAGTTTTAAATATATCTAAGCTCTTTCCTGAATAATCCCATATAGCTTCAAAGGTAGGATTATCATCCTCTAAACTTCTGGTAAACTCATACAAAATCTCTGAAATCTCTATTTTCTTTATCTTATTTTCTTCATCTTCACTTCCATTAATTACTACCACATCTTCTACAGACATAGTTCCCTCTGTGATAGTTCCTGTTTTATCAAGACATAATACATCAACTCTTGCCAAGGTCTCAATACAATACAGCTCTTGCACCAATGTTCTTTGCTTTCCTAATCTAATAACACTCACAGCAAGAACCATACTCGTAAGCAAAACTAATCCTGAAGGAATCATCCCTATTACCGCTGCTACAGTTCCCACCACAGCTTCGTCTAATCCCCTCGTCTGATATTGATTATAAAATAATAATGCCGTCATTGGAATTAAAACAATAGATATGATCTTAATTATAGTTCTAATAGATGAAAACATCTGAGAATTTGGCTTTTTCACATACTTTGCTTGACTTGTTATTCTGTTTACATAATTTTCTTTTCCAACATGTATTACCTTTGCATATACTTTTCCGGATATCAAAAAACTACCTGATAGCACTTCATCTCCAGGCTTTTTAAAAACCGGATCTCCTTCACCGGTTAAAAGGCTTTCATTTACCTCACATTCTCCTTCAATTATACATGAATCCACACTTACCTGATTTCCGCTTCTAAACATAATGACATCGTCAAGAACAATATTTTCAATGTCTATATGTTTCTCTTTTTCCTCACGAAGTACTGTAGCTTTTGATGTTGAAAGTAATGACAGCTTATCTATAATAGCTTTTGATCGAACTTCTTGAACCACACCTATAAATATATTCCAAAATACTACTCCCATAAAAAGAGTATTCTTATATGAATCTACCCATATAAGGCATAATGCCAATGTTAAATTTACTAAATTAAAGAGGGTAAAAACATTTGAAAAAATAATTTGCCAAACTGTCTTTGTACGTACTGCAAAATTTCCATTTACTTTTCCCTCTTTAACTCTCTTTGCTACTTCCGATTTTGTAAGACCCTTCATATCTACCCTCTCCAGTTAAAACAAAACTTCTAGCCTTTTTTATTGTTTTCAATGTATTCTAAAAACTTATTTTCTGGTAATGCTTTACTATATAACCAACCTTGGAATAATGTACATCCAAGATTTGCCAATATATCTCGTTGCTCAGTATCTTCAACATATTCAGCAATAAGACCAATATCTAATTTCTTTCCCAATGCTGCAAGAGAAGATATAATCTCTCGTCCTACATGATCATCTGTTACATTTTTAGTAATAGCTGCATCAAGCTTAACTCCACTAAAGCAATCTGTCTGTAAATATTTTACAGATGTGTGTCCCATGCTAAAATCATCAATCAACATATGGAAACCAAGTTTCTTAAGCTTAGCTAATTTTTCCATTGTATTATTACTTGTAGTTAAAATTTCACTTTCAGTTAGCTCTAAATATATATTATTTGTATCAAGTGAATATTTATCCAGACTAGCTTGAATTTGCTCAATAATTTTTTCTCTCGACAGTGACTTTGCAGTTATATTAATCGAAACCTTAATATCAAATCCATAAGTTTTTTTAGCCACTGAAGTCACACGACAAACATCATCAAAAATCAAAGACTCAAGATCTGCTAAAAGATTGTTTTCTTTAGCTAACTGTATTATAAGTGGAGGATATATAAGTCCAACAATCGGATGGTTCCAACGAAGTAATGCTTCTCCTCCAATACAATGCCCCAAATTATCCACTTGAGGTTGATATTCCATATATAATTCTTTATTTTCTATAGCTTTCTTTAGATCATTACTCATCATCTGAGCTGTACTTCCATAAATATCTCTTCTTCTGCATAATGCTACATCTCTAACTTCATTTTCTGCACTAATCAAAAATTCTATAAGTTTCTTTACTCTTACTACCAATTTTTGATCCAGAGACCTTTCATATATCTTAAGAAAAGGTACATATATAAGTATAGACAATATAATATTAACTATTTGCAAAACACTTCCCGCCATTGAGCCTGTTGCTTTGTAACCACTTAATATTATCGGTGTAGTCCACCCAACTTCATTTATGACATGTGGAATAAGTTCAAAGTAAACTGCAAAATAAGTTGTTATCATACATACAACCGGCACCAAAACAAACGGAATAGCCATAATAGGATTAAATATAATCGGCACTCCAAATGTGATTAATTCATTTATATTAAATATAACAGGAATAAAGCCCTGTCTTGCGACATTGCGTAAAGAACGATTTTTTGAAACTACAATTATCGAAATAACAAGTGCAAGTGTTGCTCCACATCCACCTATTATAACAAATGAATCAAATAAAGTTTTATTAAATATTTGATCTACGGGAGCATCAACAAATAAGGTATTTGCAACATCATTTAATGCATTACCGCCATGGATACCAAACAGCCATAGTATATGAACTATTATAGTATATGCAAATCCCGAAAAAAATCCTGTACCTAAATTATTAAAAATCTTGCAGCAAATCTTCGAAATAAGTTCTGTCAATGAAGAAACATCAAACACTTTTAACAATAAAAATGACAGAAGCATTGTAATAGAAAATACCATAATAGCGGGTATTAATGTTTTAACAGCCCTCGAAAATGAAGTTCCGAAAAGTCCATCTGTTGTCAGCCTATTATCGAAAATCATTCGAAGTTTTACATAAATAGGACCTATTGCCATACCTACAAATACAGCAGTAAATGTTCCTGATACATTAAATGATGATAAATCAAAATCTACACCACCTGCATTTGAAAGTATCAAAAAGTTTACTACTCCTATAACTGCTGAAATAATTACCTCATCAATATTATCAGTATACTCTGATGAGTAGCACATAGATATTGAAATAATTAATAACAGCGAAAAATAATCAATGCAACATGCACGTATTAAGTAAAAAATATCATAAATAATTCCATCAGCAAAACTTTTTATAAAGCTCTGATAGGCATCAATCGGAAGCGATTGAAGTACTGTCCCAAATGAACCTATCAAAATAATCGGAATCATCATAACCAAGCTTTTCTTTATTGCAAAAAAGATAGAATATCCATCCACATCCTTATCTATTATTGACTTCAACACTTTACCTTTAGTTTCCATTCGCAAAATTCCTCCGTGCAATATTTAATACCTATTCTACCACAACACTAAAAAAAATACTATCGGTATTTAATCTTTTTTATCCACTAAAGCGAGTAAAGTAGTGTCGCACCAGGCAAGAATTACTTTAGTAATTCTTGTAATCTTCGACGCCGGTCGAAGATTTTGTCACTATTTTTTTAATATAGAATAATATTAATTATATGCATTATAATGGTGGTGATATAGGTGAATACTGAATATAGAATGTTACTAAATGATGCACATAAAATATGGAATGATTGGGAGTCACAAGATACTCTTTCAAATGTAAAGCCTGCAATAGGAATTGTAGATACCGGAATATTTCCACACAGCGATTTTGCAGGCTCAATAATAGATTTTTATGATTGTGTTAATAATAAAATATCAGTATATGACAACAATGGTCATGGAACGCATATTGCAGGAATCATCGCCGGAACTGGCAATTCCTGTAAGGGCGTCTGTGCCTTTAATAATGTTAATATAGTTGCTGTAAAAGGACTTAACCATCGTGGTGGTGGTTCAATAAATCAAGTGGTAAGAGGTATTGAATATCTTATAAATAATAAGGATAAATATAACATTAGGATTATTAATATATCTATTGGCGGAGATAAAAATGAATATCTAAAATATAAGCCTCTTATAGATATAGTTGAAGAAGCATGGGACAGAGGCATATTAGTCTGTGTTGCAGCAGGAAATAATGGTCCCGGAGTAGGAAGTGTTACCATACCCGGAAACAGCCGAAAAGTCATAACTGTTGGAAGTGTTGATGATGATATTCCGGTAGACGGAGGAAATCGAAAAAAGATTGTTGATTACTCTGGAAGAGGACCTACCTTAGAATGTGTAATAAAGCCGGATATTGTAACATATGGTGCAAATATATTAAGCTGTGCAAATAACAAATTTGGTTATACTACAAAAAGTGGCACCTCCATGTCTACCGCTATTGTGACAGGTGCTGCTGCTATGTTATTATGCAGATATCCTGACCTTAAACCAAAAGATATAAAAATCAGACTAAAAAACAGTGCCATTGATTTAAAAAAGAATAAAAATATTCAGGGTGCTGGAGCCCTGAATATAAATAGTTTTTTTAACCTATGAGAAGGTAGACAAATATGTTACAACAATGAATACCCCATAAGGCTTTCATCCACCTGCCTTGCTGCTTCTCTACCTTCTTTAATTGCCCATACTACCAAAGATTGCCCTCTATGCATATCTCCTGCTACAAAAACCTTATCTGCTGATGTTTTATAGGAATTATCTTTAGTTACGACATTCATTCTTTCATTTACATCCACACCAAAAGCTTTAGTAACATAATTTTCACTTCCCATAAAACCAGCTGCTATAAGAACTAAATCTGCTTCCACCTCAAATTCACTTCCTAAAGCTTGAACCGTAGACACTATTCCTGTCTTCTCATCTTTCCTGTTTTCAAGCTTAACAAGTATTGCTTTTTTAAGGTTTCCGTCTTTATCCGCTAAAAACTCTTTAACTGTAGTCTCATATACTCTCGGGTCATTTCCATATACCTCAATAGCTTCTTCCTGACCATAGTCAGTTTTAAGAACCTTAGGCCACTGTGGCCATGGATTATCCTCTGCCCTTTTGATAGGAAGTGGTTGCAATATTTCAAGCTGTAATACACTCTTCGCTCCATGCCTTATTGCTGTTCCTACACAATCATTGCCTGTGTCACCTCCACCTATTACTATAACATTTTTATTTTTTGCATTAATATATGTATCTTCTTTAAGATTATTATCCAAAAGACTTTTTGTAGTTGATTTAAGAAAGTCTACTGCAAAATAGATACCCTTTGATTCTCTTCCAGGAACTTTAATATCTCTTGGACTAGAAGCTCCACATGCAAGAACCACCCTGTCATAATCCTTAAGTATTTTGGCAGCAGTAATATTTTTACCCACATTGACAGATGTAATAAATTCGATGCCTTCTTCCTTCATAACATTAATCTTTCTGTCAATAATATGCTTTTCAAGCTTCATATTAGGAATACCATACATAAGAAGTCCACCTACTCTGTCACTTCTTTCATATACAGTTACACTATGTCCTCTTTGGTTAAGCATATCAGCCGCTGCAAGTCCTGAAGGTCCTGAGCCTATTACAGCCACTTTCTTACCTGTACGTACTTTGGGTATTCTTGCACCTGCATAACCTTCTTTGTACGCATTTTCAATAATTCCATTTTCATTTTCCCTAACGCTTACAGGTTCATCATTAATGCCGCAAGTGCAAGCTTTCTCACACAATGCAGGGCATACTCTGGATGTAAACTCCGGAAAGTTATTGGTTTTATGAAGTCTGTTATAAGCCTCTTCCCAATTTCCTGTAAATATAAGGTCATTCCATTCCGGTATCAGATTATTTAAAGGGCAGCCTGATGTCATTCCTGCAATCTCCATACCTGCCTGACAAAACGGTACTCCGCATTCCATACATCTTGCACCTTGCTGGCTTTGCTTTTCCTTTGATAATGGAGTATGAAACTCATTAAAATTCTTAATTCTTTGTTTTGGAGAAACTGATGTGCTAGTCTCTCTGTTATAATCTAAAAATCCTGTTGATTTTCCCATTTACCACATCACCTCCTATTTTCTTGCCACTGCATAAAATGCTTCTATTTGTGCCTGTTCACTGCTAAGGCCTTTTTCTTCCATCTGTACTATAGTCATTAACATCTTTTCATAGTCACGAGGAATAATCTTTTTAAACTTAGGAAGATATTCTCCGAAATTATCAAGAATCTCTTTACCCTTCTTTGAATTTGTATAAGCTACATGTTCCTTTATCATTTCTTTAAGCTCAAGTACATCATATTTTGAGGTTACTTCCCCTGATGATACAAGCTGCTTATTAATCTTAGTGTATAAATCTCTATCCTCGTCAAGAACATATGCAATACCGCCACTCATTCCTGCTGCAAAATTCTTACCTGTTTTTCCAAGAATTACAACCCTTCCGCCTGTCATATATTCACAGCCATGGTCACCTACACCCTCAACCACTGCCATTGCACCAGAATTTCTTACACAAAAACGTTCCCCTGCAACACCGCTTATATATGCCTTACCTGTAGTTGCTCCATAAAGTGCAACATTTCCTATAATTATATTTTTTTCAGCCTCAAAGCCTGCTCCCTTTGGTGGATATACAATAAGTTTTCCGCCTGATAACCCCTTACCAAAGTAATCATTACAATCACCTATAAGTTCAAGAGTAAGACCTTTTGGAATAAATGCACCAAAACTCTGTCCGCCGCTTCCGTTACATTTAACCATAAATGTATCTTCTTCAACTCCGTCATGGTAATGCTTTGTGATTTCAGAACCAAACATCGTACCAAACGCTCTATCCGTATTTGTAACATCCACTTCCATACTTCGTTTTTTATTATCCTTAACAGCCTTTGAGAACTCTTTTATAAGAACCTTTTCATCCATTGTCTTTTCCAGTTCAAAATTATAAGGGTTCTTTTTATTGTAGTACATTCTTTCTCCTGCAAAGTCTGTATTAAGTATGGCTGATAAGTCAACTCTATATGCTCTGCCGTCCTTAACTATATCTTTTACCTTAAGCAAATCACTTCTTCCAACGAGTTCATCTACTGACCTTATTCCAAGCTTTGCCATATATTCTCTTAGTTCTTCTGCTATAAACTTCATAAAGTTCACAACATATTCAGGCTTTCCTGCAAATCTTTTTCTAAGCTCAGGATTTTGTGTTGCTACACCTACAGGACAAGTATCTAAATTACATACTCTCATCATTACACAACCCATTGTTACAAGTGGCGCTGTTGCAAATCCAAATTCTTCTGCTCCCAAAAGTGCTGCTACAAGTACATCTCTTCCACTCATTAACTTACCATCTGTTTCCAGAATAACTTTATTTCTAAGGTCATTCATAATAAGTGTCTGATGTGCTTCCGCAAGCCCTAATTCCCATGGAAGTCCTGCATTGTATATAGAAGTTCTAGGGGCTGCACCTGTACCTCCGTCGTACCCTGAAACAAGTATTAACTGCGCACCTGCCTTAGCAACACCTGCCGCTACTGTACCTACTCCGGCTTCTGATACAAGCTTAACTGATATACTTGCATCTTTATTTGCATTTTTCAAATCATATATAAGCTCCGCAAGGTCTTCAATTGAGTAGATATCATGGTGAGGCGGTGGTGATATTAATCCCACACCCGGCGTTGAATTTCTGGTCTTTGCTATCCAAGGATATACCTTTCCTCCCGGAAGATGACCTCCTTCACCCGGCTTTGCTCCCTGCGCCATTTTAATTTGAATTTCTTTAGCACTTACAAGATATCTTGATGTAACACCGAATCTTCCTGACGCCACCTGCTTTATAGCCGAACATCTGTTAATACCATCTTCCTGCATGTTAAGTCTGTCATAGCTTTCTCCGCCTTCACCGCTGTTTGACTTACCATGAATCATATTCATAGCTATTGCAAGTGTTTCGTGAGCTTCCTTCGAAATAGAGCCATAAGACATTGCACCTGTTTTAAATCTTTTAACAATGCTTTCTACACTTTCTACTTCATCAATAGAAACACCCTTCTTAGGAAAGTTAAAGTCCATCAATCCCCTAAGATTAACTGCATCGAGTTCTTCATTAATAGCTGCTGTATATTCTTTAAACAGTTTGTAATTACCGGTTCTTGAAGCTTCTTGCAGAAGATGTATTGTCTTTGGATTATAAAGATGTTCTTCTTTTCCACTTCTAAACTTATGGCTTCCTGAACTATCAAATGTAAGATCTGTACCAAGCCTTAATGGATCAAATGCTTTAGAATGAAGACTATTTACATCCTCTTCTATGTCTTTAAGTGTAATACCGCCTATTCTGCTTACCGCACCTGTAAAATACTTATCTATAACTTCCTTATTGATTCCTATAGCTTCAAATATCTGTGAACCCTGATACGATTGAATAGTCGAAATACCCATTTTAGAAGCAATTTTTACTATTCCGTTCTTTACTGCATCATTATAATCATTTACTGCCGCATAATAATCTTTATCCAAAAGATTTATATCTATAAGGTGCTTAATTGCATCCTGAGCAAGATATGGATTGATAGCACAAGCACCAAATCCTAATAGTGTTGCAAAATGATGTACTTCTCTTGGTTCTCCACTTTCAAGAATCATTGCTAAAGAGGTTCGTTTCTTAGTAGTTACAAGATGCTGATGAAGTGCTGATACCGCTAGTAATGACGGTATGGCAACATGATTTTCATCTACTCCCCTGTCGGAAAGAATAAGAATATTTGCACCTTCCCTATATGCTCTGTCAGCCTCAACAAAAAGGTGGTTTATTGCCTTTTCCAATGATGTGTTTTTATAAAAAGTAATTGGAATAGTTTCTGCCTTAAATCCTGTGGCATTTATATTTTTAATTTTAAGAAGGTCAGTACTTGTAAGTATTGGATTGTTAATTCTAAGTACCTGACAGTTATCAGGCTTTTCTTCAAGAATATTTCCATCTTCTCCCAAATACACTGTAGTTGAAGTAACCACCTTTTCCCTTATCGCATCAATAGGAGGGTTTGTAACCTGTGCAAATAATTGCTTAAAGTAATTAAACAATGGTTGATGTATGTTTGAAAGAACTGCTATAGGGCTGTCTGCACCCATTGCTGCAATTGGCTCTGAAGCATTTTTAGCCATTGGAAGAATTGATGTTTTAAATTCCTCATAGTTAAATCCAAACGCTTTATAAAGTCTCATTCTTTCTTCACTTGAATATTCTTCAACCTTTTTATTTGGAATTTTCAAATCCTTTAGCTTTACAAGGTTACTGTCAAGCCATTCCCCATAAGGCTGCCTTCTTGCATAATATTCTTTTAGCTCATCATCATCTATAAGCTTACCCTTTACCGTATCTACTAGAAGCATTTTGCCCGGTCTTAATCTTTCCTTAACCAAAATATCTTCTACTGGAATATCAAGTACACCTACTTCTGATGAAAGAATAAGTGTATCATTCTTTGTAATCATGTATCTTGATGGTCTTAAACCGTTTCTGTCAAGTACCGCACCCATTATATCTCCATCTGAGAAAAGAATTGATGCCGGACCGTCCCAAGGCTCCATCATGGTTGCATAATACTGATAAAAATCTTTCTTAGTTTGACTTATAGTCGGGTTATTATCCCACGGTTCTGGTATTGTAATCATTACTGCAAGTGGTAGTTCCATACCGCTCATCACAAGAAACTCTAACGTATTATCAAGCATTGCTGAATCCGAGCCTTCTGTGTTCACAACAGGCATTACCTTATGCATATCTACTTTTAGGTATTCTGATGCCATAGTTTCTTCTCTTGCAAGCATATTATCAGCATTACCTCTGATAGTATTTATTTCACCATTATGTACAAGAAGTCTGTTTGGATGTGCTCTGTTCCAGCTTGGGTTTGTATTTGTACTAAACCTTGAATGTACAAGTGCTATTGCTGATTCATAATCCTTATCCTGAAGGTCATTAAAAAACAATCTTAACTGTCCCACAAGAAACATACCCTTGTAAACTATTGTCCTACTAGACAATGACACTACATATGTATCATCATTACTTTGTTCAAATACCCGTCTTACTACATAAAGTCTTCTGTCAAAATCAAGACCTCTTTTTACATTATCAGGTCTCTTTATAAATGCCTGCATAATATATGGCATACATTTAACAGCCTTTTGTCCTAAAACCTGTGGATTTGTAGGAACTTCTCTCCATCCTAGAAATTCCATTCCTTCTTTTTCTACAATAATTTCAAACATCTTTTTTGAGCGGTTTCTGGTAAGCTCATCCTGTGGAAAGAAAAACATTCCTATTCCGTAATCTCTCCCAGAATTTAAAAAGATGCCAAAGGGTTTAACCGTTTTCTTGAAGAAGTTATGTGAAATCTGTAAAAGAATTCCAACTCCGTCACCGGTTTTTCCTTCGGCATCTTTGCCTGCTCTATGTTCTAAATTTTCGACAATCTTAAGGGCGTTAGCTACAGTATCATGTGATTTCTCACCTTTTATATTTACTACTGCACCGATACCACAATTGTCATGCTCAAATCTTGGATCGTATAATCCTCGTTTCTTAAGCTGCATGTGTGCATCACTTCCTTATAATTTTTTTGTTCAAAATTAATATACTACGATTTTTTTAATTTGTAAACAAAAATTTTTCAAGAAGTTGTCTGACTATTTGTCTTTTTATTGATTTTATCATTATTTTCAGATTATTTTTTTGACTTAATATATTCTTCTATATCATCAAGAGACATTTGCTGTGAAAGCTTAGGAAATGCATAATTAGCAAATGCTAGTTTTTCACCAACATCAAGAAACACAAATCTTTCTCCATCGGCTAACCCATATTTAGCTATGTCAATCATATAAAGGATATGCCCATCTCCATAATCACTATAAGAGGATTCATCATAAATAATTGGCATAAATATACCTTCCACTCCAACCTTTGCTTGTGAAATTACCCCTGTATCTTCCACCCATATATCTTCATTAATTGGACATGGTATTAATATATCTATTTCCATTCCTTCTTCGCAATCACCCCTTATTACACTACTAACACTAATTTTTAATAACGCATTATATTCTATATCACTCCCATTGTTAATAGCTATATTGTGTATTTCCTGCACTGTTCCTCTTATTATTACATTATTAAAATCATTGAATATTTGTTCTTCTGTAAGTTCTATTAAATCAGCGTGTGTTTCTATATTTATTGTTTCATCTGTAAAACTTACCTTTATTCCTTTCGATTTTTCTAAAATTATTTCATTTGTTTTTATTTCATCTGTCACATTATAATTTCTAGTTACAAAAAATAAACATAGAAGGATTGCTACACAAGCTGCTGCTATTGTAGGGATATACCAGTTTCTTTTTTTAACAGAAGCCTTATTTGCCATTTCTATATATTTCTCATCAATGTTTCCTATTCGTTCTAACAAATATATTTCACTCATACATTAATACCCTCCTTAATAAAAAAATCCTTCAAGTTATTTCTTAACCTTGTTAATTTTGATGTTATAGTTTTTTCTTTTATTGATAAATCTTTAGATATTTTATTTATTGAATCTAAATACCAATATCTTTTTACAAAAATAATAACATCCTGTTTTTTTAGGGTAGCTAAAAAATCATTTATTGTCTTTTCTACTAAGTTAGCATTAAGTTCTTCTTCAATATATTCCTTTCCGCAAACAGATGCCTTTAATTCATCAAGCGATTCCTGCAAATTTATATTTCTTTTTATTGCCGTATTATAACGTACTTTTTTAAGTGAAATATGCCTTGCAATTTTTATAATATAGTTTGAAAAATTATCTGGTCTTGTTGGTGGTATAGTATTCCATACTGACATATATGTATCATTTATACATTCTTCCCTATCTTCTTTATTATCAAGAATATTTTTAATGATATAGCCACACAATTTTCCATACTTTATATCAGTTTCAACAATTGCTTGTTCATTCCGATTCCAATAAAGTGAAATTATTTCATTATCATCCATGCTCATCCTCCATAATTCGTTTCTTAACTATTAAGTACCCAAATTTATATAAATACTGCAACAAATAATTATTAATTTTTAGTTCCTCTCAAATTAAAATTAAGGCTTGAATATTAATATCAAGCCTTAAAAGTATAAAACTTATTTTGTTTTCGTAACTAAACAACTACATCTTTTTCTGCATTAATTCCGCATTTGTACAGTACAACAATGCATTTTCCTTTGATATTTTTCCTTCGCTATATAATCTAAATATTTCGCCATCCATAGTTCTCATACCTTCTGATTGTCCTGAATAAATTACGTTATCCATCTGAAATACCTTAGATTCTCTTATCATATTTTTAATTGCACTATTTACTAGCATTATATCAAACGCTGGAACTAAGCCTCCATCTACCGCCGGAATAAGCTGTTGTGACACTACTGCCTGTAATATCATTGATAACTGTATTCGTACTTGTTGTTGCTGGTTTGCAGGGAATACATCTATAATTCTGTCAATGGTTTTCGCCGCTCCTACCGTATGTAATGTAGAAAAAACAAGTTGTCCTGTTTCTGCTGCTGTAATAACGTTTTGAATAGTTTCAAAATCTCTCATTTCACCCATAAGAATAACATCTGGTGATTGTCTAAGAGCTGCCCTAAGTGCTATTGAATAAGATGTTGTATCTTGTGTTACCTCTCTTTGAGTAACAATACTTTTCTTATGCTTATGAATAAATTCAATTGGATCCTCAATCGTTATAATATGCTTATTTGATCTACTATTTATTTCATCTATTATACATGCAAGTGTTGTTGATTTTCCACTTCCCGTAGGTCCTGTAACCAAAACCAAGCCTTTTTGGACTTTTGAAAGATTAATAACTGTTTCTGGTATTCCTAAATTTTCAAATGCTGGCAAATCAAATTTTACAACTCTTAAAACGGCTGCTAAAGAACCTCTTTGTTTATAAGAATTACATCTAAATCTGCCTAATCCACTTATTGAAAAAGAAAAATCTGAATCTCCTATATCTATTAACTTTCTTATATCTCCTTGCTCATAAATAGAATATATTTCATGAACTAATCTTGATGTATCGTGGTGGTCTAGCTTTTCATCTGTAAAATTAATAATCTCACCACTTATTTTCATCGCTAATGGGCATCCTGCCACTATATATATATCAGATGCATCCAAACTCATTGCTTTAGACAATATGTCAATTGCCTTCATATCCATATGCACACCTCTTAATCTTTAAAATGGTAATGGTTCTCCTGAATACGAACCTATCTGTGAATTAACTTTTAAGCTCTTCATCTCGAATCTATGCTCTTCATCCGGTGATTTTATTTCTAATAACATTACTAATGTTTTTTTATCATCTATCTCATACTCTGCACTATATTCCTTTGCTTTTGCATCATATGAAACCTTTATTTTTGAGTCCTTTTCAACACTTACTATTCCATTACTTATACTTTCAAAGTAAGCATCTGCATTTAAACTTTCTTTACTAACATCTAATAAATAATCATCTATATGGCTTATTAACTCAACCATCTTACTTTCAGCATTATAATATGATTCAATATTCTCTACATTCTTTTTTGATAACTTTAAATCTGCTGTCGCTGCAGAATATGATAACACTCCAAATGCTGTCAAACACAATACAATGAATATCATGAATATAGAAGTTATACCTGTATTTACTTTAAACTGAAATCTATCTCTCACTTTAATCACCTATCCTCTCTATATTTTCATTTATTGTGTCTTTTCTGACTCATATACTACAAATTTCACATTACCATATGATTTATTATTATCTTTAAATTCAACTGTGAAATAAACCAGCCTTCCTGCACTAGTTTGCTTTTCCTCTGCAGTTACATAACCTACAAGCTCTGCCTCTTCGTATGTTGATACATTGTACTCACTATCAAAATACTGATAATATTCCTCATTTGTTCCCTCTTTGTACCTATAACCTGCTTCTTTTGTCATATAATCATATATAATTTTCTCTTCACTAAAATCAACATAAGCTTTTATTTTCTCAGCTATTTCTTCTGCCTTTAAATAACCACTGGTAATATTCATACTTTCTATACTCTTTTTATTACCTGTAACATATAAATTTACTATAACTACCGACGAAATAGTGAAAAATAGTATTACTATTATAAATTCTGTAAGGAAGGCTCTTGTCTTTTCTAATCTCTGCATATTACCTACCTCCCACCTTTTTCAAATAAATACTTGTTTTACTCTCATAACCTTCTTTGTCAATAATCCCCACTGTTAATAGATTATCTTCTTCGTCTATCTCAAAATAGAAGTCATTTACATCAATGACTATATCTCCAAAATCCAATGTATACTCATCACCAGTCATTATTGTTGCTTCTTTTAGTTTGCCATTATTGACAAATAAAAGCGTACTCATTTTGATTCCTTCGATTTCTTCATCTATTACAAGAACTTCTCTTCCTTCGGCTTCGTCAATATGTATGCAATATTCATTTTCTGCACCTCTTACCTTATTCACCACATATGAAAGAGTTGTTCTTGACTGCTCATTAAGTGCCTTATTATTTGATATCTTTTCATATACGCCTGAACCTATTACTATAATCAACACTGACAATATAGCAAAAATTGTAAATAGGACAAACATAAATATTATATCTATAGAATGTTTTTTCTTTCCCATTTGTTCAACCTTACCTCCTCTAATTATTGTCATTGACTATATAAACTGCTACTGCAGGCTTTAAATTTCCTGCAACTATGCTGTAATCCACAAAAAAATTATCATAATCAATTATAACACCATAGTGTTTTTCAATATACTCAATACTTTCTGGATAGCTTCCTTCTATGGCATAACAGGTTATAATTGCATTTTCTATCGCCCTTGATACTGCATCTACATTGCTGCTAGTCATTTCTTTTGACAAATCTCCGATTTGACTATAGAAGAAGGATATAAAGAGCACAAAAATAGCTATCATGAGAATTACGCCCTTATTTGGTATTCTTTTATTTTTCTTATATAAATGCATAATCTCCTCCGTTCTTTCTTAGCCAATAGATGACATAATACTTGCTAGTGGAAGCATTACAGATATTAGTATTCCACCAATTACTAGTGATAGTATAGCTACTAAACATGGCTCAATATAAGCCACTAACTTTTCAATGCTATCATCTATTTCTTCTTCATATGTTTTACTGATTTTCTCCATAACAGAATCAAGCTTACCTGCTTTAAAACCAACATTTATGATTCTTGATTGCATACCGGTAAACATACTTATTTTTGTAAGTGCTTCTGGGAATGACATTCCGCCTTTTACTAAAGCAGCACACTCATCTATTTGCTTCTTTGTCATCTTATCATTTACTATAGTAGGTGCTACCTCAAGTGACTTTTCAAGTGAATAACCACTTGAAAGCATCATTGCTATTACAGATGCAAATCTTCCGCTTGAAATTCTTTTATTCAAGCCCTTAAGTATTGGCATTTTAAATATAAAACTTGTAATTGCCTGACCTTTGCCTAGTTTCATCAATATAGCTGAAATAATAATAACTGCCAAAATAACTGCAATTAAGATAAATGCTGCATTACCTACAACTATACCAATATTCATTATGCTTCTGCTAACCTTTGACATTTCTGTTCCTAAATTAATAAAAATATCTTCGAATATAGGTATGACTTTTGTTACTAACAATAAAATAACTGCTGCCATCATTGCAATTAAAAGTATAGGATATGTAACCGCTGCTTTAATTGATTTTTTAATCTTATCTTCTCTTTCATAATATACTGTAAGAGATTTTAGTACATCATCTAATTTACCTGTTTCTTCTCCTATATATATCATATTTACCATATAATCTGGAAAAAAGCCTACACTTTCAACAGCTTTAAATAAAGACCCTGTTTCTCTTACTACATCACTAAGTTTTTCAAATGCAAGTTTTGCTTTCTCATCCTCACAGCTTTCAACTAATGTTTCCATTCCGTCATGAATCGGTATACCAGCATCTAATATAAGTGATATCTGTCCGCAAAATGTTGCTATTTCTCCTGCCGGAAGAATTTTTTTCTTCTTATTCATATTTTATCTTTTCCTCCATTCTACTCTAATAAATATATTTTGGACTATAACTTGATGACAGCTTCCCTCCGTCATCCGTATATGTTAAATCATATAGATTCCATTTACCATCATAATATACATAATTCCACGCATGATATGCTCCATTTGCAACATAACCATATGCAATCTTTGTTGGTATTCTCATTGACCTTAGCATTACTGCAAACAAGCAAGCATAGTCACTACAAATTCCCTTTCCGTTTGACAGCGCTTTATCCGCGTTTGGCGTATAACTTGATAATGAACCACCATTTATCTGACCTGCCAAATCGTAATTATATGATAATTTTGAATATATATAATTAGCAATCTTTGTTACCTTATCTTTATTACTTGAAATTCCTGCACATTGCTCATATGCTATTCTTACAGCATTAGATGAGCTTGTGAAATTTGCATTTTTACAAGGATAAATATATGGAGATGTTTCACTCTTAATATTCACATTAAAAGTAACTGCATTTTTTTCAGTAACTTTACCTGTATTACTTGCATCTTGCATTATTCTTATACAATACGTCCCACTACCATTTGTAAGCGTAAGACTCATATAACTTCCTGCATTTTCATACAATTCTTGACAAAGCATTGTTCCCGATTTATCATTCTGCTTTACCTGAACATATATAGATCCTGTGAAAGCACCATCACTCTTTATCATTATATAACCATCCGAAGCATTACTATAATCAATAGTAAATCCATTTTTACTGGATACCGCTGTTCCAGGTGCCAATACATTTGCAATGTTTATCGGATCAGGTGTTGGTGTCTGAGCCTGCGTAGGTGCTGGTGTTGGAGCCGGTGTCGGTGCCGGAGTTGGCGCCGGTGTCGGTACTGGTGTAGTAATGTTTTGTGATACAGGTTCTTTTGTTGTATCTGTTTTCCCTGATGTATCATCACCTTTTGATGATGTACCACTATCTTTTGTGGTATCACCATCTTTTGTAGTATCACTGTCTTTTGTAGTATCACCTTTTTTTGTAGTATCACCATCACTGGTTTTTTCATCACCACTTGAGTCATTTGTATCTTTTGATTTATCCTCATCCGTAGTTGTATCGTCACTATTTTCTTGACTATCCTCAATACGTGTTACTTTTATTTTAGTCAAATCTTCTGGTTCTATGTTTCCACCGCAACCTTGAAGCATAAGCGAAAGTATTATAATTATAACAAGCATAAGAGATATACCCTTATAATCTTGCCTTATCTTTTTCATTTTGCCCAGCTCCTTTCCATCTATATTAAACTATTTTTCTATTCAACCTTATTCTATCATTATCTATAAAATATTACAATGTCTAAATTCCCATACATTCAAAATCCCATATTCGTTGTGCCTTCACAATGAATATGGGATTCTTGCATAGTTCGACTTTAGTCGAATCTATTCTATTCGAACCTCACTATCTCTTTCTTTAGTCGCTTAATTATTTTCTTTTCTAGTCTTGATATGTATGATTGAGATATTCCCAACAAGTCTGCTACTTCTTTTTGTGTCATTTCATTTCCATCTTCTCTATTAAGTCCAAATCTCAATTCCACTATAGTTCGTTCGCGCTTTGATAATTTATCGATTGCGCCATTTAAAAGTTTTCTTTCAACTTCATTTTCGATATTTTTATACACGACATCTTCTTCAGTTCCCAATACATCTGATAGCAATAACTCATTACCATCCCAATCAACATTTAAGGGTTCATCTATAGATACCTCAAGCTTAGTTTTGTTATTTCTTCTTAAATACATAAGAATTTCATTCTCGATACATCTAGATGCATATGTAGCTAGTTTAATATTTTTCTCTTTATTATATGTATTTGTAGCTTTAATAAGTCCTATTGTTCCAATTGAAATTAAATCTTCTACTCCTACGCCTGTGTTATCAAACTTTTTTGCTATGTACACAACTAATCGCAAATTATGCTCTATTAGTATCGCTTTAGCTTCTTTATCTCTTTCTGTACCTAAATCTTCAATAACCTGAATTTCTTCGTATGGCTCTAATGGTGCTGGTAACACTTCTGCTCCACCTATATAATGTATATCTCCCTCGTTACTAAAAAACATATTTTTTATAGTAGGCACCATTTTAAAATGAAAACCATTATTAAGCGACATCTTTATAACCATTTTTTTATACTCCTATTTAATATTATATTGTAATTTCCTTGACTGGACAATGTACCCTGATACAGCCCAATCATTGATTTCCCTATTTCTATATACTCTCCATTAACATGAAGCACCATTTTATCAATCTCTATTGCTGGTATTACTCCCATTTCAGTTCCTAGAGCCTTAAATGGTACCATTTTCATCTTGGCTTCTCTCGCGTCAACTCCTTCTAGTAAATTTGATACTGCCTTGTATTCTACAATATGTACCGGTGTGTTTCCAATTGGCTCCATAAGTGAATTTCCCGAATCATATAATCCTTTCAGGTTTACTTGCTTTTCTTTATATTCCAACACTATATCATACATATCATTATTAGCTTTTTTCATATTCATTCTATTTCTTATAAATTTTCCTGAAAAGTCAGTAATAAAAAAAGCTATTGCTGTAATAAATATAAAAGTGAAGAAATTTATGCCTCTTAGATAATTAAACGAAAGCAGTTCTTTTACATATAAACTAAAATTTGTATAATAATAAATAAAATCAACTGCTCCTGACAAGGTGAATGTCACAACATAAAGTATTACTATTACCTTTATGTTTTGTACCACACCCTTTAATCGGTACGCTATCTTGGTCATTACGGCTATAATGACTACATATGTAAAAATTTTTTGCAATATTACAAATGGCATTTTCCATATTATAATAATGCATGTTAGAGTGGCTCCTGCCAGTGCCGCTAAGATACATCTTTTTATTGTGGTTTGTGGATTAATGAACCTCTTAGCAATGACAAGTATTAGCAAATCCATCAAGAAGTTAATTGCAAAGAACACATCAATATACATAACATATTTCATGTATTCTCCTTATTGTATTTGCTTTATTGGAGCACCTTTTCTGCTCCTTTTGACATAATACAATTCTACAATGAATTTTGTGTCAAGGAAATGTATATTCTACGTAAAAAATCTTCGTCCGGCGGCAAGAAAATGAACAAGTTCATTTGCAAGAATCCCATATTCGTTGCGATAGCACAACTAATATGGGATTCTTGACTGGTTAACCTTTATTTTTTTCGCTTCTTTGGTTTGGTATTACGTTAAAACTCCTGGAATAAGGGTATGAAGAAAAATTTGTTTTCAATAAAATTTAATGTATTTACAAATACTACTGTAAAATCAGTTAGTATCTTCTCATGTAAATTAATGTAAATTTTATAAAAATGTCGTGGAAGATAAACAAGCATTACTATTTCTCCTATTTTTCACAAGGGTTTTCGCATATTCCTATATAAAGTATTACTCCGCTTGTTGATATACAATAAATGAATGGTCTGTTCAGTATCATTTCTGATTTACCATCAAATATTAGTTCTTCTCTTTGCTCCATTTGTGTAAACTTTGAGGCGTTAATTCCGTTTTCATTAATATCAATATGTGTTTCTTGATTGATGGTTGATATATGTACATTTTGTTCTGTTATACTTTTGAAATTCGCATTTTCTTCAAACATGGATACTGCTCCTAGATTTTGCAAACTTGTTTTTAAATCAAGCTTTGAATTGATTTCAAACTTGGGTATTTTCCATACTAGCTTGCCAAGTGTCCATGTACCGTACCATAATGTGGATTTTAGTCTTTCGACATCTGAAATTAATTCGCTTATGGAAACGCCTTCGTCTGGAAGAATGAATGATATACCACTTGAGTTCTTAAAACTAAGTGACGCTCTTGTATAACCGTCTCCCTTATAACAATACATATCCTCATCATTTCTGCTTAAGTAATCACAATTTACTTCTGTACCATCTGATAATGTAAATATGCCACTTTCTGTCATTTCTTTATCAAAGCTTTTCTCCCATTCGTCATTAAATGATACCACACTTAACATTGATAATATTTGTTGTGTGTCTAGTTCTGTATTTGAATCAAGTGTTCCATTCGAGTTATCGTATATCCATTTTTGTATTGCTTTAGTGGTTTCAACTTTTGAAAAATTTACACCGTAGGATGATGCATAATAATCTTCGGCACCACTTTTTATAAAATCGCTTTTACAAACTATATTTTCATCCATCCATAATGAGTTTGCCATTTTAAATTTGCCTATATTATTGTCATAATATGAAGCTCTGTAGAAATTCCCACATTGAATTTGATAATCTTCTTTGTTTCTAAGTCCCAATAAATCTTGTAATTCTTCTAAAGTTTCTCTTTCTGCCCCTGATGCAATAAATGCCAATGCATAATACAAGGATACTGGTGAATAATTTATGTTGCCATCTCTTTGATTTAAAACTTCTACTGCTGTTTTAAATGAAAAATCTTTCAACATATCAAAAAATCTTTCTCTTACTGGATTTCTTCTAACAAATGCTTCCCATTTTTCATCTTCAAATTCAAAAGATGTAGGATAAGCTACTTCTTGTAGTGGCTTTATATAGTCATTATCTATTACTTTTGTATTTTTCTCATTCTGACTTGTAGATATCACATTCTCATCTACTGATACCTTATTATCTATTTTATGTAGAGCAGTAATTATGCCTATTAAAACAATAACCAATAAACATGATAATATTATCTTTTTTTGTTTCATTCCATCCCTCCTCGTAGTTAAACGAAGCCTTCCCTAATTCATCTTAATTTTCATAAGGATTTTCACATATTCCTATAAACAATACTACACCATCTGATGATGTGATAGCATATATAAAAGGACGATTTAGTATCATTTCTGCATTATCTTCTGGGACTGCGGCACCTACATACATGATTTGTGTAAATGCAGAAGCTTCAACTCCTTCTTCATTTACGCCTATATGTGTTTCTTGACTGATGCCCGAAATAAACGCTTTTTGATCTGTTATACCTGTAAAATTTGCATTTTCGCCAAACATTGATTTAAGTCCGAGGTTTTGCATACTTTCTTTGACGTCAAACTTAGTATTAAAACTAAACTTAGGTATCTTCCATACTACTTCACCATAACCTTGTGTACCGCTTTCAAATATAGATTTTAATTTTTCAGTATCAGAAACAAGCTCTCTTGCCGAAACACCTTCATCTGGAAGAATAAATATCATTTGTCCTGTGTTCTTTAATGAAAGTGCTGCTCTTGTAAAATTTTCTCCCTTATAAAATCCATTTTGTTCTGTTTTATTTAAAAAATCACCCTTTACTTTTGTTTCATCTGATAAATAAAATGTATCTTCTCTCGTATCTGATTTTGAAAAATTATTTTGCCATTCATCATAGAAATATACTACATTGAATATTGATAGAATTTGCTGCGGATCCAATTCTATAAGTGGACTTAATGTAGCATTTGAATTATCATACACCCATTTTGCCATTGCTTGTGCTGTTTCTTTTTTAGAAAAATCCGCACTAAATGTAGATGCATAAAAATTCTCTACACTGTTTTTTACAAATTCATCCTTCCAAACTATATCTTTATTCATCCATAATGAATTTGCTATTTTTAACTTCCCAATGCTATTATCAGTATACATGCGTCTATAAAGATTTCCGCACTGTGTTGAAAGTTCTTCTTTACTAGACATTCCTAATATATCTAATAACTCTTCCAGAGTTTCACCTTCTGCTCCGGTTGCTGCTATAGCTAACGCATAATATAAGGATAATGGTGAATAATTTACATTTCCTGCATTTTCATTAATAATCTGTGTTGCTGTTTTATAAGCAAACTCGTCAATTCCTTTATACAACTTTGAATTCACTGAGTTTTTCATAACTATTTGAGTTTCAGCATCGTAATCTTCAAATTCATATGTAGCCGGATAAATTACGTTTTGAACTGCTTCATATGAATTATAATTTACCACCTCAGAATCATTCTTATATCTATTTTCCACCTTTTTATCTTTTGTACTACTATAAATTTCTACAAAAACAATTATTATTCCTATTATAATAGTTACACCCACTGCACATAATACTAGTATTTTTTGCCTCATAACCTTCCTCCTTCACGAACTAAATAATTCTGTCTATATATTATTCCCTTTTCCTTTATTTGTCAAGATTTGTATAGCAAATGACCCTCCCTATACTTAATCGGTAAGAGAAGGTCTTATAAAAATTTTTCAATATACTCAAGAATAATACTGCGCCTGTGCATTCCACATCTCATAATATTTTCCCTTAATATCCTTCACTAATTCATCGTGACTTCCTTCTTGAATAAGTTCACCTTCATGGAAAACTGCAATCTTTTCACAAAATTTGCAAGAAGATAATCTGTGCGAAATATATATCGCTGTCTTTTCGCCTATTATCTTATCAAAACCTGTATATATCTCATATTCTGATAAAGGGTCAAGTGCAGCTGTTGGCTCATCTAAAAGTATAAATGGAGCATCTTTATATACTGCCCTTGCAATAGCTATCTTTTGAGCTTCACCACCTGATATTTCTATACCATTGTCATCATATTCCTTATACAAATATGACTCCATACCATCAGATAATTCTCCTAACCTCTCCTCAAATCCTGCATCTATAAGACATTCCTTTACTTTTTTTGAATCGTATTTTCTTAAAACCGCCACATTTTCAGCTAACTTAAAGGAAAATAGCTGATAGTCCTGAAATACTACAGAAAATAGCTTACTATACTCATCTTGCTTGAATTTTCTTATATCAACTCCATTTAAAAGAATTTCTCCCTCATCCGGGTCATATAACCTGCATAATAGCTTTATCATGGTTGTCTTTCCTGAACCATTCATTCCGACTATAGCAAGCTTTTCTCCTATTTTTAATGTCATAGAGAAATTTTTAAGCGCATAATGCTGAGAACTGGGATATTTAAACGTTACATTTTTGAATTCTATCAAGTATTGATTATCGCTACGTTTTTCTAATGGGAGTTTACCTTTATACATCTCATCCGATACTTCCAAAAGTTCTAACGTACTTGCATGTTTTCTTGCTGTAAGTGCAAAATCCGATATATTTCCAGATAAAGCCTGAATTTCATTAAATATGCTTCTTAGACAGCCTGACATTCTTATTACATTACCTACAGACAAAGCTCCTTTTAAAGCCAGAATACCAACAATTAAGTAAGAACCTGATTCTAAAATGCCAACACTTAAATTGCCATAAAACTCGGACTTTATATTACTTTTTGTCATATCATTTATTTCTTTAACATTAGCCTTTGACTTATTTTGTCCTATGGTCCAGTGTTTTAGAATATCATACGCCCCATAAATCCTAATATCTTTTCCATTCTTGTAATTAAACCCATCTCCATACACATATTGCCATGTAACAGTAGCTCTTTCTATCCTTTCTTCATCTGTCTCATAATTTCTAAACATTCCCTGTGCTACATACTTTTTATAATGTACAAATATTTTTTTCGTTACAATCAATACTATTACTATTAAAATAATTGCTACATAAATAGTAAATTCATAAGACACTGCTACATGGTATATAACAGGTATTCCTATTATAATTGCAAAAATTAAATTAAAACATCCATATAATATACCATTAAACTGCCAAAAAACAGAATATAAACCCGAACCCCAGTTAAGATCTCTTTCTATCCGATCCTTTAGTTCCTTTACCACTGGACTATCTATTTTTGCATAGTCCATCTGTAACATTTTTTCTTCCGTAATACACTCATATAGTTGATATGCTGTTCTTGCTCTTACTTCCAGCTTATTCCACACTGTACTTGCAATAAAACGAATAATAAATATAAATATAGTCGTAATAGCTGCCACTGCAAATATCTCTTTAAAAGCCTTTCCTACTATTAGCGAATCCAGAATATATGCCGATAAAATTAGCTCTATATATGGTATAGCAGCATTAATAATATGAACTATACAACTTGTTGGGAAATATGTTTTATCTAGTGATGAAACCATCGCTAAAATCTTTCTAATATTACGTATATGTTCTTTTATCGGAAGCTTACTAGTTAAATCTGTACTCATACCAATACCTCCTCTTCACTGTAATAGTTACTTTGAACCTGATACATATTTGCATATGCCCCTCCATTTTGCATAAGTTCATCATGTGTACCCATTTCTATTATTTTTCCATCCTCTAACATTATGATTCTATCAGAAAACCTTGTACTTGCTAATCTATGAGATATAAATATAGCAGTCTTATTTTCTGTATATTTATTATAACTTTCATATATTTCACTTTCTGCAATAGGATCAAGTGCTGCTGTTGGCTCATCTAATACCATAATTGCACCATCCTTATACAGTGCTCTTGCAAGTAATAATCTTTGCTGTTGTCCTCCTGACAAGCTTACACCGCTTTTAAGAATCATCCTACTCATAAAAGTATTTAATCCTATATTTTTTTCTCTAAATAATTCTTTTATTCCAGCCTTATCTAACGCCTCAAAAGCTCTTTTCTCATCTACCTTTTCTGGTCTATTCATAGCTATATTTTCACCAGCACTAAACGGTAATACAAATTGTTCTTGAAACACTACAGAAAACAAATCATATAATTCACCCTTTGGAAAATGTTTTCTTTCAATACCATTTATTAGTATTTTTCCATCATCCGGTTCGTACATTCCACATAAGAGCTTTACAAATGTAGTTTTGCCAGCTCCATTCACACCCACTAATGCTAACTTTTCACCTGCACTTATTTTTAGATTAAAATGTTCAAAAACAGCTTTAGAATCAACTTCCTCTTCCATATATGACTTATATGAAAAACTTACATCTCTAAACTCTATTGATAATGGCTTATCAAGTTCGCTTATATGTCTATCACCACTTAATAAATCCTCATCCGGCAGCTCCATATATGCTCTATAATAATTTGTAGAGTTTCTTGCTTCTTTTAACAATCCTATCTCTCCAACAATAGACGTAACAAATCCTGAGAATCCTGTTATTGCACCAAAATATAATACAAATTCACCTACTGATATTTCACCTTTTGTTGACGCATATATAAGATATCCATAAGCAATTATATCTCTTACCATACCTGTTAAAAAATTCATTTTCTCCTGCCATGAATTTCTTTTATTGAGTTTTTGCTGTATTCTCTTTGAATCAGCTATTGTCTTATCTCTTAAACCTATAAGCCATTGATTCATTCCAAATATACGTATATCTTTAGCCGCCCTAGTATCTCCCATAGCTGACCTAACATAATAAAACCTTCTGTCTATATAAGCATTCTCTTCACGCATACTCTCTTTATACTTTATATTCAAAGATATCCATAAACAGTTTAGCAATGACATTCCAATAAGAATAATAATCATCCATAAATTAAGGCTTCCTAAAACTGTAGAGTACAGAAAAAAGCAAATAACATTTATGCAGATAGATATAGTCGATGTAAGAGTTCTTGATGAAGAAGACCAATCACCATTTCCCGCTGCACCTATTGCCTTCTGATAAGCAATTTTACCCTTACCGGATTCTGCTATTTCATACTTCACTCTAAGACTCTTTAAAAAAAGTTCTGCCATTATATATCCACGCACTGTATTATAAAGAAAATACTTTCCATTTCCAACCGCACTACTTACACTATATAAGGACGCTGCCAATACCCCAAAAAGTCCCAATATAAGTGTAAGTCTTTCTGTTGTAGCGCCCTTCTCTATCATATCCAACGTAATCTTAGGCAGATAAATACTGATTAATGGTATAATCGAACTTAATATTATCTGTACAATACTCATAAAAATAATCCTTTTATCCTCATGCCAATAATATTTCATCCAATACATCGTATTGCTAAATAAAGAATAGTGCTTTACCTCGTCCATTTTATTCCTTCCTCCTAATCAATGCTATTTACAAGTATATATTAACATAATTTATTTTCTAATTAAAAAATGTGCACGAATGGTTTATATCGTGCACAAATGGTTACAACGGTAGCATAATCTCCGTTGCAAAAACTCCTTCTTCATCTTGACGTTCCAAATATCCCTTATATTTTTCTACAACCTTATCAATACGCATCAACCCAAATCCATGTTCTCTACTATTTTTCGTAGAAATATAAGTCTTTCCCTGTCTCCTTAACTTCCCCTCCACCGAATTCATCACATAAATATACAGCTGCCCTTTTAAAATATCAACATACACTCGTATAAACCTTTTATCCTCATCCTTAACCCTACTACAAGCTTCCATAGCATTGTCCATAAGATTTCCAATAATTATACTTAAATCTACTTCCGATATATTAAGCTTCTCAGGCACTATCGCCTTTGCATCCATCCTTATATTCCTAGTTTTAGCCAATGATATCTTACTATTCAATATAGCATCAATCATCACATTCCCAGTTTTCAACACCGTATCAACAGTCGTCAAATCCGCATCCAACTCCCCCAGATAATCGCTTAACTTACCAAGCTCATCCATCTTTAAATATGCCTTCATAGTATGAATATGATTTCTATAATCATGTCTCCACCCTCTTGTCTGCCTATACATATTCTGAACTTCCTCAAAATGCTTCTTAACCAAATCATTCTGATAAGAACCAATCCTTTTATCAACAATCTTCACAAAGTAACTTCTAATAAAAATAGCAATACCAATAACCAATACTACACAAAATATTATAATCAAAGTTATTGCTGCAAAACTCATTGCATATTCCTCCTAATAATCACTATCACACCAAATATTATAATAAATGCTACTACTGTCAAACTCATCACTTGTTCCTCCTAAAATAATTTATAAATTCCTTATTTACCAATGGATACATCCTCCTACTAACTGGTATCCTACTCCCATTATCAAAGTAAATATCCGTCTTATCTATCTTATATATACTCCCAATCCTACACAAATAAGAACGATGACACTTAATAAAACCTTCACCTACTAACAATTTCTCCATCTCAGCAATACTTTCTTTCACTTCCAATATCTCATCATTAGTTTTTCCAACTATACTTTTATGAGCCCTAGCCTCTATAAAATTAATATCCTCAATATTCATCCTAACAGTTTCATCATCAGTATGAACCAACACAAACCTTTCTATCTCATGCCTCTCCTCAACCTTCCTAAGGCACTCAAACACCTTCTCCTTACTCAAAGGCTTCAAAAGATAATTCAACGCCTCCACCTCATACCCCTCTTGAAGATAATCCGAAATCCCCGTCGTAAACACAATCACAATCTTCCTATCCTTCTCTCTAACACGCCTAGAAAGCTCAATCCCATTCATCCCCGACATCTGTATATCAATAAACAAAACATCAAAATCATTATCCCCCTCAAAACAAAACAAAAACTCCTCCGCACTCCCAAACTCCTCAATCTCAATCCTCTTCCCACTCCCCCATTCCTCAATAAAAGAAACCAACAAATCCCTATGCACCCTCTCATCCTCAATAATCGCTACCCTCATACTTCCTCCTTCATAAATCACCACTCATCTTACTTTTTCACTCACCCTCAAATTCCTAATACACAAAAAAGATTCGTCCCCCACCGAATCCCAAATCAATCTTAAACAGTTTATGATAAATAACCTATCCTTTTCCATATAAACATATTTTTCTTTCAACAAACCTATCGTTTAGACGCAGTCTAAACCCCAAAAACTCCAAAGCGAATAAACTACTGTCGTAGCAATCAAGAATCCCAAAATAGTTGTGCTATCGCAACGATTTTGGGATTCTTGCAATCTTCGACGCCGGTCGAAGATTTAGTCACGTTTATTCTTCTGCAAAAACTCCGGTATAGAAATTGATCTTTCCTTCACTTTACTTTCAATCGTACCTGGGTTTTGAATACCCATAGGCTTCACCGGTTTATTAGCTTGTACACCTACAGCAGATGGATTAAAAGCTGGTTTTGCTAATGGCTTTACTGAAGAGCTACGGAAATTATATCCTGTTGCTCCTGAAAATCCTAGTGATGAAACGCTTTCAAGTCCTGTAGCAATAACTGTTATTGTACATTCATCTGGATTTGTATCATCATATCTTGCACCAAAAATAATATTTGCTGACTCGCCTGCGAGTGATTGTATGTAACTAGCTGCCTCATTTGCTTCCATAAGTCCGATATCACCTGATATATTAATAATAACATGTGAAGCACCTTGAATGGTTGTCTCAAGAAGTGGACTTGTTACAGCAAGTTGAACCGCTTCATTTGCCTTATCATCACCTTTAGCTGTACCAATACCAATATGAGCAATACCCTTGTCCTTCATAACTGTCTGAACGTCTGCAAAGTCAAGGTTAATAAGAGCAGGAACATTTATAAGGTCTGTAATACCCTGCACTGCCTGTTGAAGTACTTCGTCTGCCTTCTTTAATGCATCCGGCATCGTAGTTCTTCTATCTACTATCTCTAAAAGCTTATCATTTGGAATAACGATAAGTGTATCTACACTTTCTTTTAACTTATCAATACCACCAAGTGCATTATTCATACGTGTTTTAGCTTCAAACTTAAATGGCTTTGTAACTACACCAACTGTCAATATACCAAGTTCTTTTGCTATTCTTGCAACAACCGGAGCAGCACCTGTTCCAGTTCCGCCACCCATACCACATGTAACAAATACCATGTCTGCACCTTTAAGTGACTCTCTTAATTCGTCTTCATTTTCTTCTGCTGCCTTCTCACCCACTTCTGGTTGAGCTCCGGCTCCAAGTCCTTTTGTAAGCTTTTCACCAATCTGTAGAGCTGTTGGTGCTTTACAAAGCTTAAGGGCTTGCTTATCAGTGTTGATTCCTACGAATTCAACACCACAAATACTTTCATCTATCATTCTGTTAACGGCATTATTTCCAGCACCACCTACACCTACTACTATTATTTTTGCTGCTGTTTCTGCCTCATTCGTTCTAATTTCAAGCAAGGGTTTGTCCTCCTTCATAACTTACTCAATGCATTTTATTATTTATATTCAATCAATTAAAAAATCTGTAACGAAAAACATTACTCTGTATTAAATTACACACTATTATATAATATCTTTAAATCGAAAAATAATCAACTACAAATTTCATTTTTTTTAATATTTTTCAAAAAAACTTCAACATATAGGTAACTAATCTTTTTTAAAGGTATACCCTGTATCGGATTTATTATATTCTCTCATATTCAATTCTCCTGCTACATCTTGCATGTTTGGGAGTATATCCGATAAAGTTGATATTTTTTCACCCAAGTCACTATAGCCTAGTGATATCCTAAACTTCTCTATATACAAAGTTATTTCCATACTCTCTGAGATATGTATCCTATGTGTATCAATTTCATATTTCTTTACTAATTGAGTTATATCCAATATAAGATTAAAAAGTCTATCATCTCCGGTAGGTATTTTAGAATGTAAAACTATACTATCAAATTTTATCCCCGTGATTAATGGTACATCTTCAAACAAAGACCCTGAATTTTCCACTACAATACCATCTTTATCAAAGTACATATTGGAATTCATATATTCAATATACCCTACAATACTTTTTTCATATACTGTAATCTTAAATGAAGTCAAAGATTTCATTTCTATATCATAATCCTCTACAAAAGGAATAGAAGGCTTTTCAGAAAATTTTGATTTAAGCCAGAACAATAAAGGATTTGTCTCCCCTTCAGAAAATATCTGCTCTTTAAGTTCTTCCTCTGATAGCCTATTATTCCCTTCAAATGTAATTTTTTTTATTTTCAAATTATATAAACATAATACTATCAGTGCTAAAATTATTATTGCCAAAAATATCACTAATGGTTTCTTCCTATGCTTTTTTTTCCTTCTGCTCAATTATCTTTTCCTCTCTTATATCTGCGCCGAGAATTCTTAAGTCTCTTACAATATCCTCATATCCTCTTTTTATATACTCATGGTTTTCTATTATCGTCTCACCTTCTGCACCAAGTGCTGCAACTACAAGTGCTGCACCACCTCTTAAATCCATTGCTTTAACCTTCGTGCCACAAAGTTTTTCTCTTCCATATATAAGCGCTGTATCATTTCTTCTAATACTTATATCTGCTCCCATTTTATTTAGTTCATCTGCATATAAAAATCTATTCTCAAACAAATTTTCATGCACTCTACTTACTCCTGCACTATATGCCAATACCGCAACCATCAAGGGTTGAACATCCGTTGGAATACCCGGAAAAGGATTTGTTTCAATTACGCCAATTGGCCTAAGTCTCTTTTTGGGATTACGTTTAACATAAATGCATTCCTTTTTACACTTTATTTTACATCCCATTGACGAAAAAGTCGAGATTACTGAACTAATTTTTTCTTTTTTTATTCCCTTTAACTCAACCTTTCCTCCTATTATAGCAACAGCAGCCATATAGGTGGATGCCACAATTCTATCACCTTCTATAACATACTCTGTTCCCTTTAAGTTTTCAACACCTTCTATTACTATTGTTCTTGTTCCTGCTCCAACAATCTTACCACCCATTGAGTTAATAAAATCAGCAAGTTCAATAATTTCAGGTTCCATAGCTGCATTATTAATAATTGTAACGCCTTTTGCTGTTGCCGCGGCAAGAATTACATTTTCAGTTGCACCAACACTTGGCATAGGCAATTCAATATTGGCGCCTACTATTTCCTCTGAAAAGGCTACTATATCATCATATTTTTCAAATATCGTTATATTAAGTTTTTTAAGTGCTTTTATGTGAATATCTATTGGTCTTGCACCAATTTTACATCCGCCAGGCTTAGTAATTACTGTTTTCTTTAGTCTTCCAAGCATAGCTCCTAAAAATTTAATACTTGATCTTGTTTTATCTGTATAAACTTCTGATACTCTTGTATCTTCAACCCCTGACGGATCAATCTCAATACAACCATCATTATTTTCAATCTTACAGCCAAGCATTATCAAAAGCTCTATTGTATGATTTA
>JAVBUL010000019.1:0-3254 GCA_031555415.1 Lachnospiraceae bacterium
GCCTTAATAACGTTTTCAAGATATTTAAGAACTAATATGGATTCATTAACACAAAGGGATATGATTTTCTTTTCAAAAGAATTAGAGCATACAAAACACTATCTATGGCTAGAGAAATTGCGTTTTGAAGACAATCTTGAAGTGATTTATGATATAAAATCAAAAGATTTTATGTTACCGGTATTAACATTACAACCTATTGTTGAAAATGCAGTACGACATGGTATTACAAAAAAGAAGTTTGGTGGCACAATTACAATTAAAACTGAAGAAAAGGAATCTGCATTTGTTATTACTATCTCGGATAATGGTAAAGGTTTTGATACAGATAAAATTGTATCAGATGAAAGAAGCCATGTAGGCATAGTAAATGTAAGGGAAAGACTTGCAGCGGTTTGTAATGGTAAACTTGAAATTGAAAGTCAGTTAGAAAAAGGAACAATAGCAACGATAACAATTCCAAAGGAGAAATAGAAAAAGTTTAAAAATTGTTCCAGCAAGAATAATAGTTTAGCTTTAGCTGAATCTATTATTCTTGCAAAGTTCGACGTCAGTCGAAACTTTTAGTAACGTAATAAATATTGAGAATCTTCTTTCAACAATTTAGCAATCATTTTACGTAATGGAGCAGCGTTCATTAAACGTCCGGTTGCATCTCCAAAGCGTCCTAATGTTAAAATACCTTCTTGTATTGCTTGCGGCTCAAGTTTACTAAAGGTCTCAGAGCCTAATCTTGAGCAGTGTCGATATTGTGGTGTATAGAGTCGTTGTCCTTGATGATTTATAACATATAAGTCGGTTTTTTTATCAGAAACTGAACCTACTGCACCATCCCATTCCTCAATACCATGAATATAAGTATTGCGGGAAAAGTCAACTCCGATAAGTAGTATTTGGGCATTACGTTCCCATAGTTTATAATATGCACCGCCCTTGCCACATGGTGTTTCTATATTTTCTTCACCGGAAACAAACTCTAGGGCATCTTTTCCAAGGACTGACAATGAATGTGTAGGATGTAAGGAACGAAGAACCCCTGAACGTTTACGGAATACTTCTGTTAGAGCACCAACACAAGTAGGTGTATAAAGTACATCCATTACAGGATTGTTTGAACCGACATTTGCCCATGTATGACTCGGCAGTACAAGTAGTCCGGACTGCATATATTCAGATAGAGCGTCTAAAACAGTATCGCCTCTTCCTTCAACATCACCAATTGCTTTATATGAAAGGTGAACCATAAGTGTGCCGGTTGAGTCAATACCCATATTTTCTAATTGTTTTAATAAGTCTTCTTTTGCATACATAATATTGCAGTTCTCCTTTAGCGTAATTATATAAAAATTATACAGTATATAAGCAAAAAGCACAACAGCAAAGGCTCGCAATTGCGAGCCTTAAAATAAATACTATATAGGATACTATTCAATAGAAAATAGAAAACCGGTACTAGGCTTATCATAACCGTCAAAAAATACTTCAGCTGTCCAGTATTTATCCGGATATGGTATGCATTTACCTTCTCCAAGTATAATGTTACGTGTGACATCATACATAGCATCACTATCAAATCCTTCACGTGAGTGCATTGCATCTATATCACCGGAGAATTTAGCAAAAGCAAAACGTGATAAATATGGTGGTCCTGCTATAGGAGTAAAGTTTTGTATAAAGTCAAAAGAAATAAATCCATCAGGAGTAGGGGTATCTGCTTTCATAAAGCGCCCCCAAACGCCATGCCATGGACCAACATCTACACCAAGACCATAGTGGTGCATAAAGAAAAGATCATAATCAAAACCAGATTTATACTCATTCATTGAGTCAAGTATACTCATCTTTTCAAGACGAAGCTTAGGATCCCTAAATTCTTCACCTTCAAATCCAATAAAGCACATTGCAGGCATATTAAGGTATTCAAAACTATCAATATTGAATCCTTTTGCCTGCTCTTTTACTAAGTCAGGCATAAATGGTACCCATTGAACTCCGGCATCAAAATTTTTTAAATAATTAACATATCCAAATAATTCTACACTATTAGTTCCGGTAGGACCGGTTTTATTTCCTGCTATTATTTCACGGACACGGCGTTCCTTCATGATAGAAAATTCAGCAAATACTTTAGCAACAGTTTCACGCAGTCTTTCGTCATGTGCCTTACCGGATAACTCTTCATCAAAGTTGTCAAGTGCCTCGAAAACAGCTTCATTGACCACGCCAAATGGTTCGAGCTCCTTTAAAAATGCACGAAGTTTAGCGTTTTGCTCTTTGAATCTTCCCAAAACACCTTGCATGAAAATCCATTCATTTTCCTCAAGAGAAGCATCGCTCAATTTTGAATCATCCAGTATCCATTCAGTTAATGAATCAAAAACTTCGGGGTTTTGCCTCTTGCTTGGCCGGCCCAGTTACTAAGTTTTTTATAAGCCTCAGCACTTAGAATATTGTCTTTTGGTTTTTCAATACTGCTTAAATCCAATAACATAAAATCATCAATTAGTTTGTGTGACATATCAAATCCTCCTTGAACAGTAATATTAATAGTCAGTGGATAATTGACACATAAGATTGGTTTGCAACTTCATCTATATTGATATCATCAGTCAAGTGTGCCTCAATGTAACTAATAGCCTTTGATAAGTATTGTATCCAGTTCATAAGTAATCCTCCTTGTAAAAGACATTTTATAACATTATGACATATAAAGTCATGTCTTAAAATACGATGTTTTGTCAGCTTTTTAGGCATATAAAGTTATAATAAAATTATAAGGTACATAAGTATAAAACACAACACAATAAAATAGCCATATAATATATATGATTAATTTTTATATTGGAGAGATATGGATAGTAATTTAAAGAATAATATGGTCACACAAGATACAATAAAAGTAGAAAATGCTTTAGTAGAAGAAATTTTTTGCTTTGATGATACTAATGGAAATATCATTATTTCTTTTTATGTAGAAGGAGAAGATGGTGTTGTTAGTATTTTTAATCTAAGACTTAATATTGGTAGACATACAGTTATAATAGATTCATTCGGTGAATTTATGTGTTCATGTTGTCTCAAAGAAGGTATGTTAGTAAATGCAGTATTTTCTACAGCGATGACTAGGAGTATACCACCACAATCAAACGCTTATCTGATTATAGTTCAAAAAATACCTCAAACGTTTGATTCTTCAAATATAGGACGGATTGCATATATAGATGAAGTTGCAAACCAATCTTATGTGTCAATTA
>JAVBUL010000168.1:0-5003 GCA_031555415.1 Lachnospiraceae bacterium
ATAAACAATTTTTAGATTTTCACAAAAAATATTATCACCCATCTAACAGCTACATTAGTATCTATGGAAATGCAGATATGAATGAGAGACTAGAATGGTTAGATAAAGAATATCTCTCACATTATGATAGATTAGAAATTGATTCAAGCATAAAAGAGCAAAAGCCTTTTGATAGTGTGAAAACAGTTGAAAAAACATATCCAATCGGTAAAGAAGAATCAGTGGAAAACAAAACCTTTTTATCATATGCAGTAGTAACAAACAGCGCACTTGACAGAAAGAAATATTATGCAATGAAGGCTTTAAGCTATGCACTTATTAATATGCCGGGAGCACCACTTAAAAAGGCTCTTACTGATGCAGGTATAGGAACTGAGATAAAAGGTGGAAATGATGAAGGCTATTTACAAAATCACTTTACCATCATTGCAAAAAACACTGAAAAAGAAAGATTAGATGAGTTTGTTAAAATAATAGAGGATACAATAAAAAATATTGTAGAGAATGGAATCGACAAGGATTCACTTAAGGCTGCGTTAAACGTAATAGAATTTGAATACAGAGAAGCAGATTACGGAAACTATCCAAAGGGATTATTATATTGTTTGAATTCTTTAGATAGCTGGTTATATGATGAAAATGAACCTTTCATGCATATAAAGGCAGCAAAAACATTTGAAGAGTTAAATGAAATGATAGATACAAGCTATTTTGAGGATATTGTTCGTGAATACTTTATAGAAAATAATCACAAGGTCATTTTTACATTAGTTCCACAGGCAGGACAGACCGAGGCAGAAAATGCTCAATTGGAAAAGGAACTAAAAAGCATAAAGAGTTCATTTACAAAGGAAGAGCTTGAAAAAATCGTAAATGAGACAAAATCATTAGAAGAATATCAAAGTACTCCTTCTACACAGGAAGAATTAGAGTCAATTCCATTATTAGAATTAAAGGATATTGATGAGCTGCCAAAGAATTATGAAATAAATGAAATGAGCGCAGAGGGTGTAAAAGTTATTCATAGTGATGTATTTTCAAATGGTATTGCATATATAAGGGCTTCCTTTAATGCAAGATGTATTCCAACGGAGCTACTACCTTATATGGGTATAGTAAGTAAGTTACTTGGTTTGATGGATACAAAAAACTACAATTATATTGATTTAAACAATGCTATAAATATGCATTCAGGTGGATTTGCTTCATTTACAATGTTATACAACATGGCAGATGAAAACTTTGACAAAAATGATGCGTATGATTTTAGATTAGAAGCTGAAATTAAAGTGTTCTATAAAGAAATGAAGTTTGCATTTGAAATTTTAAAAGAAATATTATTAGGAACAAAAATAGAAGATGAAAAGCGTCTTTTAGAGATTATAACAGAGCAAAAATCAAAGCTTAAATTAAGGCTATTTTCATCAGGTCATATGACTGCGTTAAACAGAGCAAATTCATATATCAATGAAGCTGGATTAATTGTAGAAATGATGGGTGGAATAGAAGCATATAACTTCTATGAAGAATTAGAGAATACTTTCCACAGCAATAAACAAGAGATAATAAGTAATATTAAGAAAGTTATAGAGCTTATATTTAATAAGAATAATTTAATTATAGGATTTACAGCTGATAAGGAAGGCTACGACCTTATGGAAAAAGAACTCTCTATTTTTGTTAATGAGTTAAGTACAGATGAAATAGAGATTCCGAATAGAAAATTGGAAGTAAAGGCAAAGAATGAGGGATTTAAAACATCAGCACCTGTGTCATATGTGGCAAGAGTAGGAAATTTCAAGAAGGCTGGATATGAGTTTAGTGGTGTTATGGAAACTTTAAATACTATACTTGACTATGATTACTTATGGACAAATGTAAGAGTAAAAGGTGGAGCATATGGTGTTTACAGTATGTATAATAAAAACAGTGGTAATGTAGGATATGTAAGCTATAGAGACCCAAATGTCGGAAAAACAAATGCTATATACGAGACTGTTGCTGATTATCTTAGAAATTTCAAAGCAGAAGATAGAGATGTTTTAAAGTTTGTGATAGGAACAATAAGTAAGCTTGATACACCTCTTTCACCGGCAGCACAGGGACAGCGTTCATTCGCAGCATATATGTGCCATCAGACATATGAAAAGCTTTTAGAACAAAGAAAAGCAGTATTAAGCCTTAATGTAGAAAAAATAAGGGAAATAGGCGATATAATAGAAGCTTCATTGAAGGAAAGATTAATTTGTGTTGTGGGAAATGCTGAAAAGATAGAAAAGGACAAAGAGCTTTTTAATGAAACAAAAGAATTGTTTGTATAAGAGCATGGAAAAAATTCATGCACAACTAGGAGGAAATATTGGAAAACACTAATTTGAAATCAGGATTTGTAACACTTATAGGAAGACCTAATGTAGGAAAATCAACACTAATGAATCATCTTATAGGGCAAAAAATCGCTATAACATCAAACAAACCACAAACTACAAGAAACAGAAGACAAACTGTATTTACGGATGAAAGAGGTCAAATTATATTTTTAGACACACCGGGTATTCATAAGGCAAAGAATAAGCTTGGAGAATATATGGTAAATGTAGCACAGCAAACACTAAAGGAAGTAGATGTTATTTTATGGCTTGTGGAACCTTCTGACTTTATCGGAGCAGGTGAAAAACATATAGCAGAACAGCTTGAAAAAGCGACATCACCTGTAATACTTGTTATTAATAAAGTGGATACAGTAAAAAGAGAAGAGATACTAAGATTTATTGATAACTATAGGAAGATTTTTGATTTTGCAGAAATTATCCCAGTTTCAGCACTTAAAGGTACAAATACCGATGATGTAATTGATACCATATTTAAGTACCTTCCATACGGTCCTATGTTCTATGATGAAGACACGGTTACAGACCAACCAATGAGACAAATAGTATCAGAGCTTATCAGAGAAAAGGCACTAAAATGCTTAGATGAAGAAATACCTCATGGAATTGCGGTATATATCGACCAAATGAAGGAAAGAAAATCCGGAAAGATTATAGATATCGATGCAACAATAGTATGTGAGAGAGAATCCCATAAGGGAATGGTCATTGGTAAGCAAGGTGCAATGCTAAAGAAAATTGGCAGTGCTGCCCGATATGAGATAGAGAAAATGATGGAAATTCAAGTGAATTTAAAGCTTTGGGTTAAAGTGCGAAAAGAGTGGAGAGATAGTGATGCACAGCTAAAGAACTTTGGTTATAAAGACTAGGAGGTGACAGGTGTGGTTTCTCAAATTGTTTTAACAGGAATGGTTTTGGTAGCGGCACCTGTTGGTGACTATGATAAGAGGCTTGTTATACTGACAAAGGAGAGGGGTAAAATCACGGCGTTTGCAAAGGGTGCAAGAAGGCAGAATAGTCAATATGCAGCGGGCAGCAGGTCTTTTGCGTTTGGTGAATTTACACTTTATCAAGGAAAAGAAGCTTATAATATAGTAGGAATGAATATATCTTGTTATTTTGAAGAATTAATCATGGACATAGAAAAGGTCTATCATGGTATGTATTTTTTAGAATTGGCAGAGTATTTTGCCAGAGAAAATTTAGAAGCAAAGGATATGCTTAATCTATTATACGCATCTCTAAAGGCTATAATAAAAGGAAATGTACCAATCAAATTAATTAGATATATTTTTGAACTTAAAGTATTTACTATAAATGGAGAATATCCGGAAGTATTTGAATGTACCAAATGTCAAGATAATTCAAAACTTACATATTTTAGTTTGAGTACAAGCGGAGCACTTTGTTCAGAATGTAAAGGTGCAGATGCTATAGAAGTAGACATTTCTACTATTTATACAATGCAGTATATTATTTCATCACCAATAAATAAATTGTATACATTTGTAGTGTCAGATACTGTAATGACCGAACTTTCTATGATTATGGGCAGGTGGGTTAATTCACATTGTGACAAAGAATTTAAATCACTTGATTTTATAATATAATTTTGACTCTTGAAATTAAGGAATTTTAAGGGTATAATGATTTTCGCGTATAAAAATATTTTAAATAAAAATATTTGAAAAAATATAGAAAATAAAAATGATAAATAATAATGCAGAAATGAGGATACAAAATATTATGGAAAAGACAATGGAAAAAATTGTAGCATTAGCAAAATCAAGAGGATTTGTATATCCGGGTTCAGAGATATATGGAGGTCTTGCAAATACATGGGATTATGGTAATCTAGGAGTAGAGCTAAAGAATAACGTAAAAAAGGCTTGGTGGTCTAAATTTATTCAAGAAAACCCATATAATGTAGGTGTTGATTGTGCAATCTTAATGAATACACAGACTTGGATGGCTTCAGGTCATCTTGGTGGATTTTCAGATCCACTTATGGATTGTAAAGAATGCCATGAGAGATTTAGAGCAGATAAATTAATAGAAGATTATAATGACGAAAACGGTATAAAGTTTGATACTCCTGTAGATGCATGGACAAATGAACAGATGATGGAGTACATAGGAGAGAAGAGTATTCCATGTCCAACATGTGGAAAGCATAATTTTACAGATATTCGTCAGTTCAACCTTATGTTTAAGACATTTCAGGGAGTTACAGAAGATGCGAAAAACACTGTATATTTAAGACCGGAAACAGCACAAGGTATATTTGTAAACTTTAAAAATGTTCAAAGAACATCAAGAAAGAAAATTCCATTTGGAATTGGTCAGATAGGTAAGTCTTTTAGAAATGAAATTACACCTGGTAACTTTACATTTAGAACAAGAGAATTTGAGCAGATGGAATTAGAATTTTTCTGTGAGCCTGATACAGACCTTGAGTGGTTTGCATACTGGAAAGAGTTCTGTATTAATTGGTTAAAGAGATTAGGTTTAAAAGATGATGAAATGAGAGTCAGAGATCATTCAGCAGAAGAATTAAGTTTTTATAGTAAAGCTACAACAGATATCGAATTCTTATTCCCATTTGGATGGGGT
>JAVBUL010000084.1:0-6392 GCA_031555415.1 Lachnospiraceae bacterium
TCTTATTGTTTACTATAGTAAATAGTCACAATTACATCCGAAGAATCTATTGATAGGGTGCAAGGTATTAATCATGTAATGCACATTCATCAATTCTACGAACTACACTATTCGTATAGGCAGTAAAATATTTAAGCCAGAAACCATATGCTGTAGGATTGAAACTCTCAAAGTCTACTCCTAGAAGCTTATATCCTTCTCCTTTTAACTTCCGTATCGTAAAATTCAATAAATTCTGATAGATGTTCTTTCCACGATATTCAGGAAGGCAGAAAGCCCCACAAATATTACGTATATTATCGACTTCTGTAACAAAATTTTCAGCATTGCTTTTTATTTCAACGAATGCAATCAGCTTTTCATCATCTTTGGCAACAAATAACCTTGAGTTGCGTTCCTCTGCACGAGCCAACCAAGATTTAAAATCCTCTAATGAAGAATACATAAAACATGGACTATTTCCCATATGCTCAGATTCCAATTGACGCATTTCTCTAACTCTGATTACATCTGACTTAGCAAGTTCTTCGAAATATATGCCATCATATGGCTGACATTCAAATTCCTCCATTGGCCTAATGGCATCCATGCAACGAAGACCAAATCCATATGTAAAAAATGCATTTAATGACTCTGTGTCATGTGCATAATGTCCAATTGCATGATATGTTATATTATTTTTAACCCATTTTTCTGCAGCGGCTTGATACATTTTTTGATATATTAATCTTCTATTCTCTTTTATTGAACCATGGGCATGAATAGGTGAGAATGTTCCCTTGGCAGTTGAGTCAAATGCATTGTCCCAGGGTTCATGACAACATAAAAAACCTATTAATCGGTCATCATCAAAAGCTGCAACACCAAGTCCATTACTCGCAAAATAATCTAAATCGGGAAGCGAATCTATGCTTGGCAGAATTGGTACATATTCACGCTCTTCATAGTAGTTCGCAGCAGCAATTAGCTTTGCACTTTCCACATGTTTCTTCTCAAAATCCAAAATTTTCATATTAATCCTCCATTTTATGTGGAGGGTTATTTTACGTGAGCCCTCCTTACACGTTCATTGTTAGTTGCATTTTTCTTAATCATACGCAATCGCTCCTTTTACTAAATATTTATCACAACGCAATGTGCGCCATCATACATAATTTATAAATAACTTTGAAATAAATACATTAATAAGGGGGTTTGTATCTATATCAACTCATATTATAACTCAATTTACCAAATAAATAAATATCTTTTCTTTTATAATATTGCTGTTTGACCTGTTTTTTAACTATGCATTAGTCTTCTATTTCAAATATTTCATAACAATTATCTTTTTGTGCAATTATATAATCCGGTACACTAAAATCCATCATTTTACTATAGTTAAAGGATAAATCTATATCACCTTGTAACACTGTGAAAATATGGTCGTACAATTTTCTAAATAAACGTCTAAATATTAGAAAGGGTAGATATCTATCAATCATGCCTTTTGAATTAATATATTTCTCAATATCAAAAATGGAAAAAGTACATCTAATTACTTTATTATGCGTCCAATAATGATAAACGATGGAGTTATCAATCCCCTCGTATAAATCCCTGGCGTTTGTTACTATATATGCTGTAATCACAGCAGTAGCTGCTTTTAAATATTCTACACTATCTATTTTATAATAATATTGGCGTTGTTGCATGTTAGAAATGGAATAACTAAGTACATCCTTATCAATATTTTGTATCAAATCTTCAATCAGTATTGCAATAAACCATGTTTCTAAATTACTTATATGGAATGATTGATATTTAGATGCAAACCACTCCTCGCTTCTTGTCAACAACTCATTATATTCTGAAATAGTAGATTTTTTATCAATGTAATAAACTGGTTTGTATCCCGTGTTCCTATTATTTTTACTTAAGCAATCCACTAATTTGAGGGTGAAACATTTAGTTGATTTTACTGGTTCTGAAGGTTCTATGGACGGATTAAAAAATAAAATCATATGTATTGGAGAATCTTCAATCTTAATATAATCAGGAGTAAGCTGCCATATTCCATCAATCAATTTTTTAGAAGGTAGTACATCGATGAATCGTTCAGCTGGTTGCTTCTCTCTATCCTGCATAACACTATATGCCTCTGTCGGAGTGAAATCAATGGAATATCGAACTGCTTCCCCCTTATATTTCAAGCATAATAGCTGTACGTCATGGAATGGGCAGGAATTAATAAAAGAAAGCTGATGCAAATAAGAATGATAACCAAGTTTCATACATTTTGGACAATAATATATTTCTTTATGAAAAATTTGTGTAAAGTCATTATTATTAAACATATCTAAATATGAAAAGTGATTTTCTCTAATCTGAAAAAATGTAAAGAACTCATCCTCATTTAGATTAGCCCGTCTATATATGTATAACCCTTTCATTATATTCCATTTCGGTGAAGTGCTTCTAAGTCCAAATATTCTTTTAAAAGCATCGTTAGTAACAGCATTTGCATATTTAAACTTTTCTATTATGCTCCATGTTGATTCGTAGGGCCAGCACCAGGCAGGTTCCCATATATATCCATGCATATAACATCACCTACATTCCTATGCATTCAACTGATTTTAGATATCCTGAATTATTTACGGCATCTTCCCATATTTTTTTATCCGGAAAATAAATACTTTTTCCATAATAACCATAGTTTTTAAAGCAAAATACAACGGCCTTCATAAAATATTTCATGGGTATATCAATATCCGGAATATTGTTGCCTTGAATCAACTCTAAAAAGGCATCCCATAACACACCTGCACAAGAGGCAAGTCGTTTCTTATCTGCATATGCGTCTGGAAAAAATATCTGTGTCAATATAATATTTCCGGGATAATTAGACAAAGCAACGTCCATATTGTGTAGACATGCAAGTGCATCTCTTGCAGATGCAATACCCTTGTATTCATATTCTTCTACCATAAATCGGTCGACAATTTGAAAACATCAAAAAAACCGCTCATTTGGGCGGTTTCTTACTATTTATATGTTACCAGATTTGTGTCCCTCGACAGTTGTCTATGATTACAAAAGTTACATCAAGTGATTTTGCTTGAATAATATTTGGTTAATATAGTTATATATATTAATACGACATAAAGTTTACAAAAGACATAAATATCGTAGAACGATAAAATAAATAAAAGATTATTGTTCTACGATATTTATTCTAAGGACGCTATGTTTTTTTAAAACTTATCTTTATAGCAATTGTTTGAATATATCATATGATTTTTACTTTAATATTACGGATGGCATATATGTATCCCAAAACCAACTGTTATTTATAAGAGATTGATACATAGCAGCTTTCCACGAATTTTTACATATGCAAAATTCATCCTCTATTTTTTCTTCTAGTCTTTCTATTGCAGCGTCTCTTCCGCCTTTTTTAAATACTCGTTTCATCTCGTTAACACAAGTTGTTATTACTCTTCCAGAATGTGCACCATATACTTTATCTAAATGATAATCCTTAAAGTGATTTATAGCACGTTCTTTTTTGATTTTTTCCCAACTAGTAGGAGGTGCAACATCAAAGCAAAATGCTATGGGATCTCCCTCTATGACTGTAGCCTTAATCCAAATTTCATCTGTAAAATCATCATAATAGGGGTGAATAGACATATCTTCTTCATTAAGGAATACGGCTGTAGATTTACCTTGATTACATGGCATACATGATGGCAATAGATTATATGGTGTAATACTATAAGATATATATATTGATTTTGGCAAATAATGGTCTAAAGTCGAAGCTTCCCTTTCAGCACAATAAGAACATAGTTTAAAGGGAGTTGCTAGCATTATTTTATCATATATATCACGACATTTTTTTCTTTGAACAAACCGTTTATCGTATATATATTTCATATCATTTTTGTCAACAATATCATCAATTGTATCATGTGGACATATTGTATATAGCAAAGATTTTTCGGCTTTTTCGTCATAGGAATTACTTTGTTCAATTATTGTTTTTTTAACTTTCCTAATTCTATCTCTAAAATCATCTGGTACTTCTACTATATTTCCAGTCTCATCGACCTTCTCTTTTTTTTCAATACATTCATCAATTAGTTTTTCTATATCATATATAGGTTTGGGTATTTTAAACATATTTTATCATTCTTTCTTGTAAGTGTATGATTTCAAAATGGATTTGGCTTCATTACCTAATTCGTTATTAAAAACATTAATAGTAGCTTCATATGTACATTTTTTTTCTGAGACATCGAGTATCATTTTATGAAATCCTGAATTCATTACTTCATAGCCAAATACTTCAGAAGTAAGTTCTCCGAGATTTTCTCCAAATGTTTCTATTTGTGGATGTTCAACCACTCTTTGATTCCCAGATCCTCTAATAATCCAAACACACTTTCTGGGTACTTCTTGTATAATAACTGGTGAATGTGTAGCAATTATAGCGACGCCATTTCTATATGTTAATAAATCAGACAATGAGCGAATAAATGCTGAAACTAATGGAGGGTGTAGATGCTCTTCTGGTTCGTCTAATATCACTAATGTTTTTTCCTCTACCAGATCTATAAGATTTACAATGGTTAACAAAATATTTTTATGTCCAGAACTTAGATCCCTAAACTTTTCATATAAGCATTTTTCACAGTGTTTTTTAACATTCTCAACAAAATCACTTTTAGACAGTTCTTTACTTATTGGAGAATTAATCCATTTGTTTTCCAAGTCTATAATATCATCTTTAGGCCACCAATGAAGTATGTCTAAATCTTTAAATGTATAATCTGACATCAGAACATTAATTGCACGTTCCCAAAGTATCTTTTTTTGTGGACTAAGTTGTATATTGACATAAGTAGATAAAAAGCTCTCTGTTAATTGTTTTTTGTTTTGTAATGCCATACTTTTTCCCCCATCTAAAGATAGGAGTGGTTTTATAAGTCCTACATATTGATAAGGTATTTTAGGGGAATTAATATCTGACATAAGAATAGGTGTATCAAAAACACTAAAGGAAATATTTACTACATTTGAAAATGTTTCTCCCCACCCAGTTTCAAAACTTCCTACTTCTTCAAACGGCTTATCACTTATGAGAGAAAATATCATTCTTTTTAGGATTGTTGTTTTACCAATTCCATTTTTCCCAATTAAGACATGAATATTAGTAGGTGGTATATTTTGAGAAGCATCAATCTTAAAATCAAGTTTTAAATAATCTGTATTATATATGTTCATTGATGGTAATGTATATGTAAATTCATAATTTGTAAGAGTTGCTCCACCATCAGCAACTCTATGAAATTGTCCCTTAACCATACTCTCGGTAATATCTCGTAGTAATGAAATTCTAGTTACATGTTGATTCTTTACTTTTTCATATAGCGTTTTATTATATGCAATATCATGCAAGTCTGTTAATATTTTTATTCTTAAATCTTTTAATCGTCTTAGATTTCGGTAGTAATTAATATCTGTACCTAAAGAGAAGAAATTTTCTGGAAGTGCTTCAAATTGCAAAGGCAAGGAGACCCTTCGTTCAGTTTGACCGATTCTTCCTATTTTTATACTCCCTAATAATTCCCGTATGCAATTTTCATCAGAATAGTATACAATATATAGAGTCTCGAATTCAAACCAATCATCCCAGTTGCTATTTAATAAATATATTGTGGATTCATCAGGAGAATTCGGGAGTCTATCAGTAATTACATAATGCAATAAATCACGCTCCTAACTAACTTTATTTGAATTTCTATGTTGATTTACAATTATTGTTTTCAGAGTGAAACATGTATATTAATACGTTAGCTTATAAATATAACAAATTTTATCTCAATGCAATTAATAAAAAATAATACGCTTCTAAAGTCGTTTCGAGTTAGAATACAATAAATTACATATAATACACTATATTAATTCATAAAACAACTTTTTTATTTTGTATAGTTATGGGTTTTAAGATATTGCTATATCTGATTTTTATCTTCATGCTACCATAAGTCATCTTCTTTATATGTTTTTTCAAATTCGTATTTTTTAGCTAACTGTAAAGATAATTCCTTTCGTGAAAACCCGAATGTGAAGTATCTAAGTACAAAATCAGGAATGCTAGTGCAGTTATCTGAAGATCAGTGTTGGGTTTCAGATTAATCATGCAATGCACATGCATCAATTCTACGAACAATACTATTCGTTATTCTTGCATTTTATCCTTTATGTTTCGTGCGAAAAAGTTTTACGACTTTGTTACTTCCAGTTAAAACTACAACCCCACTTTTACCATGTGTTTCTTGTTCAATAGACTTTTCAAAATCTTTTAATGGCTTTTCAAGGTCATTTATTGATTTTTCAAGGTT
>JAVBUL010000233.1:0-4673 GCA_031555415.1 Lachnospiraceae bacterium
GTATTAAAAAATAGCGCTAATCGGCCAAGATTGAGGCGCTATTTTTTATGTGTATAACTTAGAATTGCAGTGATTAGTAATGCAACTGTTAGTATTATCATGAATTCTTCATATGTACTCATAAAGGCACCATCTCCTTTCTAAAATCTCAGAATGGATGGTATTTACGCCTACCGACTGCCTTGTTAAATATATTATTGTTTAATCTTTCTTTTTAGGGTATAAAATATCTTTATGAAAATTAAGAACATCGTTTTAAGAAAATACGCTGAGTATTAATAATACGCTTCGAACAAAAATTATTATAACATATACAATATTTATAAGCAACGAGAAAATAAAAAAAAGAATGACTAATAGCATGAAGTGTAGTATACTAGAATGAAAAGTAAACTTTTCATTCTAGGAAAGTAAAACTTCAATATGGAGGATTAGGTTTAATTATGGATTATAGATGTAACATGAAGGATAAAAAGAGAATTATTGTAAAGATTGGTTCATCTTCTCTTACTCATGCAGAGACAGGCTGCATTGATTTTGGAAAGCTTGATAAGCTTGCAAGAGTTCTTTCAAATATTAGGAATATGGGAAAAGAAGTGGTTCTTGTTTCTTCCGGTGCAGTAGCAGTCGGAAAGAATAAGATTCAAATAGACAGTAAAGATATTTCGTTGGCAAAGAAGAGAGCCTGTGCGGCAATTGGACAAGCACAGCTTATGATGATATATCAAAAGCTTTTTGGCGAATATAATCAGACTGTAGCGCAGGTTTTGATGACAAAGATAACGATTTCTGATAACATCGGAAGAGCAAATGCTATAGATACATTTAATGAGTTGCTGAAAATGGGAGTAATACCCATTGTAAATGAAAATGATACAGTTTCCACATTTGAACTTCAGTTTGGAGATAATGACAGGCTATCAGCATTGATAGCATCTATAACAAATGCAGATTTGCTTATATTATTATCTGATATAGATGGACTGTTTACAGATGATCCGAATACTAATGAAAATGCAAAGTTCATAGAAGTAGTAGATGAAGTGACAGATGAACTGATGTCTATGGGAAAGAGTTCTACAACAAGTGATGTCGGTACAGGTGGTATGGCAACAAAGCTGGTAGCAGCAAAGATTGCAACATCATCCGGAGCTGATATGATTATAGCAAATGGTGATGATGTTTCGGTAGTAGAAAAAATAATCAATGGTGAAAACATAGGAACACTTTTTAAATCAAATAAGGATGAAGACTTTGATATGATATCGTTTATTTCATAGCATGAGGTGCAAATTAAGATGAATATTAGAATTATTAAGAATGCTGATACATTCAAAGGTAGTGTATTGCATAATAAAAAAATATTTCAAGTAGAAGAATTTCCTTCGGAATATGAAGGAATAAAAATGGTTAAAAATTATCTTTATGATGTAGAAAATAACAGGAGGGAAGAAATTGCTCCTGACATTAAAAAGTATGATATTTTCCATATTAAGAAACTCGATTATAATTCTGAGTTTATTTATTTTGCAACAATTGAAGATGATGATACAATAAATAGAAAAATCAAGTTGATTAAATATAATATTGATACTTCTAAAAGAGAAGTTATCTACAGTATTGAAGATGACCTTGTGCAGTACAATGATTATAAAAGAACAAGGGTATTCATTATTAATGCATTTTATATATTTATTCAAAATGAGTTTATAAGATATAATTTAACGGAGGACTATAAAGGCTATTTTGAATTTGAGCAATTTTTGTATAGTATAAAGGACGAAAAACTAGTTCCTGTTGTAGATGATAATTTACGCAATAATGGAATTGATAGAATTAAGGTTATAGAGGATAATCTTTGTGTATTAAAGACAGGTTTTTCACTTATTAAAGATAAAAGATACAAAATTTTAAACAAAGAAGAAGTGTCTGTTGAAGGGATAAGTTTTATTAATCTTGGTCAGTTTGTTTCGGATATTTTATTGATGCAAAAAAACATCGTTTTAGATACTATAGACCAGGCTTATTTTACAGAGACCTTTTCATATATTGCGGTAAAAGGTGATTTTATTGTTTACTCAAAGGTTAAGAACAAGATTCACGAAGAAGAAGTTGTGTTTTATAACTATAAAACAAAAGAGACAAAAATATGTATTAATCCAAATGTATTTGAAGAAAAGGATTTGGCAAGTACATATGTAATTGGTCGAATACCATATTTGAAGCTTACAAATATAAAAGGAACGCAATTTTATAATTTAATAAAAAATAAAGTGGATATAATATTCCCGCCAGAAGATGAAGTTGAGGCTGTTATTGGCGATTTATTTATCGTTTCTAACAAAAAAAAGAAGATTGTTAGGAAGGAAGTAGATTATATTAATGTGTACCAGTACCCGCAACTTAGACTACTTCATAGAGAAAAAGGGGCGTTTAAAGGTGTGATGGCGACAACAGGTGACAATGTATATATTTTAGTTGATTAAGGAGAAATTGTATTAACATGGCAGAATTTAGTTTAGATAGAATAAATGAATTATATAATAAATCAAAAACAGTTGGTTTGACTGAGGAAGAAAAGATCGAACAACAAAATCAAAGAAAAGCTTATATGGAGTCTTTTAGAACGAATCTTAGAGGCTCGCTTGATAATATAAAGATTCAAAATCCCGATGGTACAATTGTTGAACTGAAGAAAAAGGGAGCAAAATAGTTCATGCAAAAAACGAAATTAAGAAAAGAAGTGCTTCGTTTAAGAGATGATATGAGTGAACTAGATGTTGAGTTAAAAAGCAAAAGTATAGTTGATAAAATCAAAGAATTAGATGATTATAAGAATGCAGAAAATGTTTTTTCATATTTCCCATTCGGAAGTGAAGTTGATGTGAAAAATTTAATTATTGATTGCTTAAACAATAATAAAAACGTGTATCTGCCTAAAATCATATCATTAGAAGAAGGTGATATGCGTTTTATAAAAATATCTTCACTTGATGATGTTAGTGTAGGATGTATGAACATTATGGAGCCATTAGAAAATGATTTTGAAGTGTTATTTAATAATAGCTTTATGATTATGCCAGGGGTAGCTTTTGACAGAAACTTTAATAGAATCGGTTATGGAAAAGGGTTTTATGACAGATATTTAGATAGTCATAAAATAGATTGTAAATGTGCAGTCGCATATGATATTCAGGTTTTGAATAATACTTTTATAGATGCAGATGAATATGATAAGAAAATGGATTTTATTATAACCGAGAATTGTATATTAAGAAAGGAATAGGTGGAATAAATGGAAAACTTATATTTGGAGAATTTAGGGAAATGCGCACAGAAGGCGAAATTTGAACTTCAAAAGCTTAGTACAAATGATAAAAATAATGCATTGCTAGTTGTTGCAGACGCTTTAAGTGATAATGCAGGTATAATAATAAATGCCAATAAGATAGATATGGAAAAAGCTAAGGAAGATGGTATGAAGGAAAGTTTACTTGATAGACTTATGCTTGATGAAAAACGTATTGAAGGTATGGCAAATGGTCTTAGAAAAGTAGCCGGTTTGGATGATCCAATAGGTGAAGTATTATCTATGTCAAAACGTCCAAATGGAATGACTATCGGTCAAAGGAGAGTTCCACTTGGAGTGATTGGTATAATCTATGAAGGAAGACCAAATGTTACATCAGATGCGTTTGGTTTATGTTTTAAAGCAGGTAATTCAGCTATATTAAAAGGTGGAAGTGCCGCGATTAATTCAAATAAGGTTATTGTAGATGTTATAAAATTAGGTTTAAAAAAATGTGGAATTATAGAGGATGCTATTAATTTAATAGAATCTACAGATAGAGAAGTAACAAAAGAATTTATGAAGATGAATAAGTATATTGATTTACTTATACCAAGAGGAAGTGCAGGATTAATTAAGGCGACTATTGAAAATAGTACAATACCTGTAATTGAAACAGGTACTGGAAATTGTCATGTGTTTGTGGATAAATCAGCAGATTTTAATATGGCAGTTAATATAATTATTAATGCAAAAACACAGAGAATAGGTGTATGTAATGCAATAGAGAATTTGGTTATTGACAGGAGTATTCTAAAGGAATTCTTACCAATGGCGGTTAAAGCGTTAAAAGAGTATAATGTTGAAATCAGAGGTGATGAGGAATGTGTTGCACTTTGTGGAAATGATATTATACTTGCAACGGATGAAGATTATTATACGGAGTATTTAGATTATATTATTTCAATAAAGACAGTTTCGGATATAGATGAAGCTATTGAGCATATTAATGAACACAGTACAAAGCATAGTGAATGTATTGTTACTAAAGACTATGATAATGCAAATAAGTTTTTGGATGAAATAGATGCTGCTTGTGTTTATGTAAACGCTTCAACAAGATTTACTGATGGTGAAGAGTTTGGATTTGGTGCTGAAATAGGTATTAGTACGCAGAAAATGCATGCAAGAGGACCAATGGGGTTGAAAGAGCTTACTACTACAAAATATATTATTTATGGTAATGGGCAAGTTCGTTAGTGCTTACCCTTATGGATAATCAAGTTATAAAGCAGGAAATATAGTGAGTCTGGTTATTGAACGAAAGATATTGTATAGTTTAAGTTTGATTTATAGAAAATGGAGAAGCATAAATGAATTTTAT
>JAVBUL010000171.1:0-5425 GCA_031555415.1 Lachnospiraceae bacterium
GTACTCATCCATAAGAGAAGTCTCAAATTCAATACCTAAATCCTCATCTTCATCCTTCTCAATCTCTAATAACCACTCTTCACCATCTGCTTTTTTAACAAGTACATCTAAATACTCATCATTAACCATATAATGATAATCAAATATATCATTTATCACTTCATTATTTATCTCAAGCAACTTATCGCCAACTTCAATCTCAAGTTCTTCAGCAATACTGCCTTCCTTAACACACTTAACAATGTGCTCATGCTTCTTTACCATTTCTGTTCTCCTATATACTTTATTAATTAATTCTATAATTTTTATATAAAGTACTTATAATACCATCACCGCGCCCAGATTTCCTCGCATTCCATTACTTGCTCTATGAGAAAATAGAAACTCTGGATTGCAGCAAGTACATATATCTGTTACATCTAAATTTTCTTCTAATACTCCTGCATCTAATAATATATATCTATTAGCTTTGTGTAGGTCTAATTGATATTTTCCATTACCTTTATTAATAATAAAGTCATTATATTGCTCTTTACTAAAATTATTTTCAAATTCTAAAGCTACATCTTCACTTACTTCATAACAGTCTTGGCATATTGATGGCCCTACAGCGCATATTATATTTTCAGCTTTGCTACCATACTCACTAGCCATATATTCTATCATTTTACGCCCTGTTTTTGCAACTGTTCCCTTCCATCCTGAATGAGCCATTGCAATAACTTTATTTTCTGTGTCATAGAAAAATAAAGGTACACAATCAGCATAAAAAGTTATTAATGGAATATTAGGCACATTAGTTACTAATCCATCTATTTCTATAATATCTGTATCAACTGTAATTCCTTTTCCTATATCTTCTTCAGTTACCTTTTTAATATTAGTTAAATGTACTTGATCTGAAAATACTAATCTAGTCTCATCATATCCAATTGCTCTAGCAAATCTTCTATGATTCTCTCTAACATCATCTTCATTATCTTGTCTATGAAAACTTAGATTCATTGTTCCTAAATGTTCTTTACTTACTCCACCTAGTCTTGTACTAAATCCATGTTTTACACCAGCCTTAGTTAATTTTGAAAATGTAATATATTCTACACCATCTTCATTATTTATTATTGTTGATTTGTCATTGTTAATATATTTAATAATCATACTACTCCTTATTTTTTCATCAATTGCTTCTTCTCCTATAAGATAATCAATTCCTTATTCAGCCATCTTTCTACCAACGGTATATCATTGTCGTCTAGCAATCTTAATTCTAACATAGTTTCACTCCTAATTCTTATCTGTCAAATCGTTCAACAATTTCTGTTTTATCGCTCCCATTTCAGATAAACCATATCTACTAACTGTACCCCATCTTCAAACATAGGATGGTCGTAGTTATCTATAAAAAAGTTATTTACTCTGTGTGATTCTTTAAAGCCACAGCTTTTATAAAAAGAAAGTGCCGAATAACAGTCACCAGTTCCAACAAACATAACATTGCAGTCAGAACAATGGGTAAACAGAAATTCTATCAACTTTTTTCCATACCCTTTTCGCCAACAATCAGGCAAAACAGCAATGTTTTTGAGTTCATAAATACCATCACCTTCTTGTGTAATTACACATTCGGCTTTAACACCATCGTCATCCAAAATAAACATTTCGCCACGTTCTAGGTATTTATCTATCATATCTTCCTGTTCATCAGCCAGCAATAACAGGTCAATATAGTTTTTCTTGTTGCCTACAATTTTTCTTATATCCATTACGCTCCCTCATAATTCTTATTTAATAATATGATTATAATATTGATTTCTTCTTAAACAATGTTTTCACCTAATATTATTTTAGGCATTGTGGTCAAACAACGGTTCCATCGCTTGTAGAATTTCTCTATACCAAGTTTTGATACCCTTGCATGTACTTCCTCATTTTCCAATACCCAGTATAGAACATAAGTTACCTTTCCCACATTTCTTGTAAGACGAACTGGTAATTCACCCTCTTTAACTGCATTAAAATCCTTTTGTCGGTGAGTGCGTTTTATATAGTGAACATCAACAACACCTTCTTGATTTAAATAAAATTCAGCTACGTCTTTCATCAACTCTTCGATTTCATCTAACTTTGTTAATTTCGCTTCATATATGCATATTTCGTTAAACATAAATACCTCCACAAGTTCTAATTTATCACTTAATTCCTATTATTCTTCTAACAAATGGTATAAACCTAATCAAATGATATGCCAACACCGTCAACAAAAAACTTCCAATACAGATGTATGACACTTGCATAGGTAAAACGTCTGTAAGATTTACAACATAATATGCCAATACTACTAAAACAGTCTGGTGCAATATGTAAATTGGATATGATGCTTTATTAAAATACTCTGTAAATTTTGTTCTATTATTTAAAAATTTCTTTCCCAAAACAAGCAATGCTAAAATTGACATCCAACCAATAAAATTAATCCACAAATCACCATAATAAGAAAACTTATAATACAAACTTACCAACATAATCGTACCGACTATATACAAACCAACTAATAGTTTTGTGTTTTTTTCAAGCTTATCTATAATTAAATCATTACTTAGCACATAGTAGCCTATTAAATATAAGGCTAAATTTTTTCCTATGCTATATCCGCCAAAGTTTCCCCAATAATACATTAGCCATATTGGAACAAATAGAAAAAACACAACAATGGCTGACATTTTTTCTACCTTAGCTACAATCTTTTGATAGGGCAAAAAACGGAATATAATCAATGCAACCATTGATATAATAAAAAGAAATAAAATAAACCATAAATGTCCTGGTGTAAAAGCTCCATCATAACCGCTAAAATCTGTAAGATGTGTAAAAAAGTATTTTATATTATCTAAGATATTTCCATCATAGTTTTCAAAAAATTTTCTCGCATACAATGTTTGAAACGGAACCAAAAATATCAATCCAAAAATAAATGGAATCAATAACTTATTAACCCTTTGTATAACGAATTCTTTCACTGTTCTTTTTTCTAATGCATATCTTGCACTCATTCCTGCCAAAACAAATAATATTGGCATAAACCATGGATTAATCAACACAATCAATGTACTTAATATCTTGTTTTCTTCTTGCCAAATATAAAATTTAGAACCAAAATCATTCCAAATCATAAAAGTATGTACAAAAAACAATAGTAAAATTGTTATATTTCTCAGATTATCAATATAATGTTTTCTTGTATCTACTTTATCTATCTCTTTCATAATTACTCCTATAAATTGGAATTTGCACGAGTCACGCGAGAGCATATTCGAACCGATTGCGGGGCGCTTGCTCACCGACAGGAGATTTCGAATATGGACACCTAATGCGAATGGAGCGTGGCTCGTATCAATAAATTGTCATCTACTTCGATAACATAATGACTCCGATAATAACAATTGCAGTCATTATGAAATAATAGATAATCGGAAGTGAAATTTCTTTCGATGGCTCAACTATTTTCTTGTTTGAAACTGCATCTAGCAATCCTTCTGAAATAAATTCTACTAACTTACTTTCAGATTCTAATTCTTCTTTTTCCAATTCATATATTTTATATTCTAATTTCTTATTCTGCTTCACAAAATACACATCTAGGAAAAATATAATCCATATAATCAGAAATAATATACATCTTGCTACATTCATTGTATCAGGCGGTTCTGATGAAGTAAATGAAATAGTAGACACCAAAAACAATGCAATTCCCTTCATAATAAATGACCTTTTTTTATTCTCACCTATTTTTTTATAAATGCTTGAAATTTTATAGATATATTCGTTCATTATGTTCTCCTTAGTCCAACAACTTCTGATTTAGTTTAAGTTTCACTTTATAACCATGCCCATACAATAAGGGGTCTTATCTATATCTATCCTATATACATAAATGCATTTTCTATATATTCTATATCCTCTCCTTCAATACATGCCACATCAAACCTAACTGGGTGATTTTCACCTATTCCATGCAAATACATATAATATAAAGCCACTTTACTTATTGTTTTTTGCTTACTATAAGTTATTGCCTCTAAAGGAGAACCTGTTTTATTGTCTTTTCTATATTTCACTTCTATAAACACAAGGTATTCTTTATCTTTTGCTATAATGTCTATCTCACCTTGTTTCACTCTATAATTCTTCTCTAAAATTATATATCCTTTGTCTTTGATATAATCAACTATAATATCTTCGTATCTACTACCAATTTCTCTTTTATTAATAATTCGTATCCCCCATTACCTCATTATCTTACTCTTTATTTTATCCATCTTATCTACATATACTAGGATCTCTGCTACTACACCGTATAATTCAGGTGGAATAGTATCTCCAATATCTAATTTTAGTAAAGTATCAGCCAAGCCTTCATCAACATAGGTAGCTACATCTGCTTCTTTGGCTTTCTCAACAATTCTCTCAGCTATTTTACCCTTACCAGCAGCCACAACCTGAGGTGCATTATTATCTGGGTCATACATTAAAGCTACTGCTTTATCTATATTTTTTTTCTTATCAGCCATAAAATCACATCCTTATATCAAAAGTATAACGTTTTACACTTTGCTCTTTATCTTCAACATCAAATACTTCTTCTAACACCATATTTGTCTTAGGTTTTTCCTTCTTTACTACTTCATTAGATAATGTAAATCCTCGTTCTGATAGTTTATCTGCTAAATCTTCCATATTGTCAGATACAATATCTACTGCTACATTATCTTCTAAATAAAATCTTGCATGCACCTTCTTACCATTAAGACTTACATGTACATCTGTTGGTCCTAAATTATCCATATCTAAATGAAGTAATACACTTATTTCTCCGTCACGCTTTGCTAATTTATGCTTATTTGCATATACATATAATTCACTGTTAGCTCCACTTTCATTGAATTTAACAGGTATTTGGCTATATGAATACATTTGATTTAAATCATTAATAAATTTAATGTTTTCTTGCATTGATTTCCCATTTTGAGATAAACTACTATCATTTCCCTTTGAAAATGAATCCATAAGTTTATTAGATTGGGATAGTATTTTCTCATATAAGCTTTTTATTTCTTTACTATCTTTCATATCTTCTGGTTTAATTGACCATTGTTTCTTTACTACCTCTGATAATAAATTCTTATATTCTTCACCACTAAAGAATTCTTTTAGTTTGGATTTATCTATATTATCTATATTGTTATTTAATAAAGCATTCACTTTATTAAGGATTTCTTCTTCACTACTTGAATTATTTATAATATGTAAAATGTTTTCCTTTTCTACTCCTGTCGCTTCAAGTTTTGAAATAAAACTATCTATTTGTTCTTCTGATAATTTCATATAGGATTTAGCATTTTCAATATTGATTTTTAAATTAGCTGTT
>JAVBUL010000223.1:0-4184 GCA_031555415.1 Lachnospiraceae bacterium
AAGAGCTATATGCACAGAATGCTGTGGTAGTGATGAATAGAAAAAGTGCACCGGAATTTATAGGATTAAAAAACGCAAACGGGACACCAATTTTCTATGAACAATACAAAGAAGGAAAAAATGATACTTTGTCATCTATGATTGTAATTTATGATGATACTATGCCGGCCTATGAAGATGCTGCAGCAGGAGATATAGTAGTTTTGATAGGAGATTTAAAAAGATATCTCGGAATTACCCATACAAATTATGACATAAGATTAGAAGATAAAATAACACAGAAGGGTTACACAGGATACTACTTTGAAACTATGGCGGGTGGAAATGTGATGCTTCCTGAGGCATTTGTACCAATAAAGAAAAAGTAAGGGGGTTCTTATGAATCCAATCATAACACCGAATCAATATCAGGCGCTTACTAATATAAAAGTGCCTGATGAAGATCAGGAATATATAGAAAATCTAATAAAAGTAATTTCTGATATGATAGAAGGCTTTATTGGATATGATCTGGAAGAGCAGCCACGATTTGAACAGATATGTAAAAATATCAAAGTTCCTCGGATTTGGGTTGCTTACCCACCTTTAAAATCAGTACAATACGTAGTTATCAATGGACAGACTATAGAATCTGAAAATTATATCTTTGATGAAAAAAAGATACAGTTTACAAATTATTTTTGTACTTATCTATCAGGATGTAATTGCACTTATACCTTTGATGATGTAATTAAACTTAATTACCTTTCGGGATATGCATTCGGTGATGATGGGAATGTGCCTTACGATATCCAGTATGCGGTAGCGATGATGATTCAGGCATTAATGATGATTCAAGAAGACCCGGACAGTATGAAATATAGTAACTACAAAATAAATGATATTTCGTATGCATACAAGGATTTGAAAGAGAGTTTTAATAGCTATCTTATACCATTGTTAACAAGGATATTGATGTGATATGGGAATAACTGTAGAGTATGAACTTGAACATCTTAAACGATTACAGAAAATCTTAAATTATATGAAAACTCATAAGGTTGAGGTTGGGTTTATCGGAAATGAAAAGGGCGAAGGAGGAACTCCTGTAGCTGAATACGCATATTATGTAGAGTTTGGAAAAGGAAAAGGGAATACACCGAGACCATTTTTTCGGAATGCACTTGTAAAAATAGATGAAAAGCTTTCTGAAATGGTAACCCCTTTGATTATGCGTGCTGTTCAATCTGAATCAGACGGCAAAGCTGTTCTTACAACAATAGGCGAGGAAATGGTAGGGATAATACAGGAAAGTATTTCGAATGGAAGTTACGCAGCTAACAAAGAAGGAACATTAAAATATAAAAGCGGAACAAAACCTCTCGTAGATACAGGAACAATGCTGGGTGCGATAAGTTTTAAAATAGTGAGTAGGTGATAAACATAGATATAGTTAAAATCCCTAAGAGGTTTTTCAAGACTATGAAAGTAACACAAGATATTCCAAAGTGGGTAGATGGAAATAAAATAATAAATAGTAAGGTTTTAGAATTTCAAGCAGCTTTGTTCGATCTTACGAATTCAGATTATTATAAATTTCAGTCACAAAACACTACACTAGGATTTGAGGATCGGAAAATATATGTAAAAGAAGATATAAAACTCGAAGATAAAACAGAGATAACAGATCATCTAGGAAATAAATTTCGGATAGTTGGAACAGAGAATTACAGACAAAATGGGCATGCCGATCTTGTTATATATTATTTGGAAAGGTTAAAAGATGGACAAGATAGAAGTGTTTAGAGAATTATTAAATATTTATTCTGAAGGGGCCTATCAAGTTATAAGAGGAGAGGAACTTGCAAAAACACCAGAATATCCATATATAGAAATGTTTGTATTGAATATTGCCCCTGATTTTCACACACAAAGTGAAGAAGTTGTTGAAAAAATAACAGAACATGGGGAAACTTACCTGATAGAAAAAAATGAAAAACTTGAGTTTGCAACATTACAAATGAACTGCAGACATAAAAATAACTTAGAAGCGCAACATTTGGCGCATGAGTTATACAAAATTATAAATTATACCAAACGAGATGAAATTATAAACAATGACATCGGCATAAGGCAAATGTCAATGATCAGAAATTTGAATTTTTTTGAAGCTGGTAAATGGTCTTATTGTTACACATTTGATGTGGAACTTACATATAGCATTACAGAGAGTAAAAAGATAGAGGATATAGAAAAAGTAATAATAAAAGTAAAAAATGAAATTATAGAGGAGGATGCATGAGTAATATATTAAGTCAAAATATAAATGATGTTCATATTACGGTCGTAAGGGAATTCATAAGTAACTATGATGTAGACTTAGCTGTTCATAGATTAGTTACGAATTTAAAAGATATCCCACTTACAAAGCTTGATCCAAATACAGCACTGGAAACAATGAGAGCTCCCACCGCTGATGGGGGCCTTGGACTGAGTAGTACAGATAACATATACAAAATGGTAGAAATTTTTCTATCTCAAACTATAGAAAATGGCGGTACAGTTATACATCCGGATCACTTCTGGATACAAGGGATTTTGTTTGATCCTACTGCCGATGATCTTACACTGGATTTTACAGATAAGATTGAAAATACAAAAGATTTAGCAGATAACTATCAATGGGAGTTTGATTTACAATTAGTAGCTTTCAATGAATGGCTTTCTGGATTTTTGACAAGAAATTATAACTTTGCGCAGATTGAAAAAGCTGAAAAAACCGTATCGGATTTGGAAAAATCAGATAGAATATTTGCAATAGCGAATCCTAAGGTTGATGTAAAAACAAGTTCTACAGATACATTGGAGTATCTAAATAATAAAGGGTGTGTTGTTTCCGCCCTTGCGGGTGGTATTTTTACAAGATTAGCCACACCCGGATTCGGAATGAGGATCAAACATAAAAGCTTACAAGGAATTAGAACATACAATACAGCATTATATGAAACTTATTTACCGCTTACTAATGTTCAGCTTAATGATTTTAAAGAGAATAACATAGCAACTTATGAAAGTGCTTGGGGTGCTGGTATGATCTCATTAAGTAAAACAATAGGTGGAGATATTTATGCAGATGAAAGAATAGGTATTGATTACATAATATTCGTACTAACCGGTTCTATACATAAGCTGTGGAACCAAGCAATAGGAGTTCCATACGATTTTGGCGGACTGAATTCAATGGAGAATAAGATGAATGATGCAATGTTGCAGGTAGGTGACAATGGGTGGATAGCGAAAAGAAGTGAAAAAGCAGGAGATTATGCGTATAAGGTCACAGTACCAGAAAGAACATCAATACCGAATCAGGATGTAGCGGAGAGAGTTCTTAATAATACAGAAGTAGATTTTACACTTGCAGGTCAGGTTGAAAGCGTAAACATAAAGCTTAACTGGAGAACAACATTAGTATAGGAGGAAGAAATGGCAGATAATAAAGATGTAAGAAAAGTAAGTTTAGTGTTGACATCTCCCACAGGGCGAACGCGGAATATCGTGGGGGTTTCAGTTAATCCAGCACAGGTGACACCAAATTTTGCTCTATCGGATCAAGATATGAATGGAGATGTAGTTACAATACAAACAGGAAGTACGGCGACAACATATGAAATAGTAGTGAGACAAAATTCAGGAAATTTCAATTTTTTAAATAATTTTGTCCAGGACTGTCTAGATTCTTCGCAATCTGGTACAGGGATATTCAAAAATACAGCACGGAAAGGATTTCCGGAAACGCACGTATTGACAGGAGTGACAGTGCAACAAAAAGAATCAGGACAATCTGATACATCAAATGTAGATGCGACATTTACAGTACAGGCTGAGAATGTAACAAGACAATTATAAAATAAAAGGAGAGTAGAATATGCCGACATTAAAAATAAAAAATTTATATGCTAAAGATCTATAAAATGAAAAGAAATATAAATTATATGATGTTTTGGAAATAGAATATCAGGACAACGCGGATGATGAAAAATTTGCAAAAATAGTAAATGCATATACTGAAAACAGAATAGATGCGCTTGATGCTTATGACGGGCTCGCTAAAGATATGATAGTATCGCCTATCGAAGCACAAGATCATAAATTCTTTGGTAAAAATGCAACTGCGGCGGTGGCTAATATATTGCCTTTTTTGTTGA
>JAVBUL010000083.1:0-3317 GCA_031555415.1 Lachnospiraceae bacterium
GCTTATGTTTTGGATTTTCACAGATTACTCTGATGCTACCCTTTCTCTTAATGATTTTGCATTTTTCGCAAATTGGTTTAACTGATGATCTAACCTTCACAGCAAAATCCTCCTTTCAAAAAAAGTCCGTCTATTAATATAACATACTTCTTTTAATGTTGCAAGCCTTTTTGGAAATATTTTTCAATCTGAAAATTCTCCAATGACTTATTTATCTCTCCAAACAATACGACCTTTACTTAAGTCGTAAGGTGAAAGTTCTATAGTTACTTTATCTCCTGGTAATATACGTATGAAATTCATACGAAGCTTACCACTTATATGAGCTAAAACCTTATGGCCATTTTCAAGCTCAACCTGGAACATTGCATTTGGTAATTTTTCAATTACTGTTCCTTCTACTTCTATAACGTCAGACTTTGACATATCTAAAACCTCCTATAATATTGTCAGTATTTCTGGTTCTCCATCTGTTACAAGTATTGTATTCTCATAATGTGCAGAAAGCGAACCATCTTCTGTTACAACAGTCCAATCATCTTCAAGCCAATACACTTCATAAGTTCCTGCATTTATCATTGGTTCTATTGCAAGTGTCATGCCTGCTTGAAGCTTGGTACCTCTTCTTCTTTGTCTAAAGTTTGGTATTTGTGGATCTTCATGAAGATTTTTACCAATTCCATGCCCAACCAAATCTCTTACCACTCCATATCCACGGCTTGTGCAATAATCGCCGATTGCATTTGATATATCATGGAGATGATTTCCAGCCTTAGCATACTTTATTCCTTCAAAAAAACTCTGTTTAGTAACTTCAATAAGTTTTTTTGCCTCTTCACTAATCTCACCTACTGCAACAGTTCTAGCAGCATCTGAATGATATCCTTCATATATTAATCCTGCATCAAGGCTAATTATATCTCCTTCATGTACAATAACATCTTTTCGTGGAATACCATGTACTACTTCATCATTTAATGAAACACAGATAGAAGCTGGAAATCCATTATAATTCAAAAAAGATGGAATACATCCAAAGCTTCTAATAATATCTTCACCGATTTTATTAATCTGCCAAGTTGACATACCTGGTTTAATTGCTTTTGCCATTTCATCATGTGTCGTAGCAAGCAATTTCCCTGCTTTTCTCATCAACTCTATTTCTCTTTGAGATTTTATTGTTACCATATTAACTAAGCCTCAAGTATATTAACAATCGAATCAAATACTTCATTCATATCCTTAGTTCCATCAACCTCTGCCAAAACATTTTTACCTTCGTAATAGTCTATGAGTGGTTGTGTTTGCTCATGATAAACATCTAGTCTTTTCTTTACTGTCTCTGGCTTATCATCTTCTCTAAGAATAAGTTCTTCGCCACATTTATCACAAATTCCCTCTACCTTTGTAGGTATATGAACTATATGATATGTTGCTCCACATGCTACACATGCTCTTCTTCCTGACATTCTTCTGATAATATTTTCATCAGGTACTTCTACATTTACCGCAAAATCAACCTTGTCATTTATTTGCTCAAGTGCTGCATCTAAGCTTTCTGCCTGTGGAATTGTTCTTGGAAAACCATCAAGAACATAACCGTTCTTGCAATCATCCTGTTTAAATCTGTCAACTACAAGGTCAACAACAAGCTCATCCGGAACAAGCAGACCCTTATCCATGTATTCTTTTGCTTTAGTACCTAATTCAGTACCGTTCTTTATATTTGCTCTAAAAATATCGCCTGTTGAAATATGAGGAATATCATACTTTTCAGCTAACATTTTTGCCTGTGTACCTTTTCCAGCACCAGGAGCTCCTAACATAATAATCTTCATGCTAACCTCGATTCCGTCCGCTATGGACCCTATTATATTTATAGGAAGAATGTCGCTTAGACACTCTCCCTGATAATCAAATATTAGTCATTTAAGAAACCTTTGTAATTACGAACTACCATCATTGCTTCTACCTTACTTAGTGTATCAAGTATAACACCAACAACGATAATTAATGATGTTCCACCGAACGAAACGCTAGCGTCAAAAACACCAGACATTATAATTGGAATAGCCGCTATTATCAAAAGTCCTGCTGCACCAATAAATACTATATAATTAAGAATTCTTGAAAGATAATCTTCTGTTGGCTTACCCGGTCTTATACCAGGAACAAAACCACCCTGTCTCTTCATATTATTTGCAACTTCAATTGGATTAAATGTAATTGAAGTATAGAAATATGCAAATGCAATTACTAATAATGCATAAATCAAAAAGCCTGCTGAATACGCAAACGCTTTTAATGAGTCTATGTTAAACCAATAACTTGAACTTAAAAGCTTTAATACTTTACCCCATAACGTTCCATCACCTGCTGATTTTCCGAATATAGAAGAAATAATCACTGGGAATTGCAACAATGATGATGCGAAAATAACTGGAATAACACCCGCTGTATTAACCTTTAAAGGTATATGACTGGTCTGACCACCAACTAATTTTCTTCCCTGATTCTTCTTAGCGTATTGAACTGCTATTCTTCTTTCACCTGCTTGTAATAAAACAACAAATGCTACAATTGCTACTATTACTGCTATAATAATTAATGCAGCCATAACAGCTCCTAATGGTGAGCTAGCTCCCTTTACTTTATTCTCATATAATGTAAACAAATCATTAGGAATTCTTGCAACAATGTTAATCATAAGTATGACTGAAATACCGTTTCCTACACCCTTTTCTGTAATACGTTCACCTAACCACATAAGTATAGCTGAACCTGCTGTCATTGATACTACAGAAACAAAAATCACTATAAAATATTCACTTGATGACATTGTAGAAACATCTCCAAAGATTCCCTTGTTACCAAATCCAATTGACATAGCAAGTGATTCAATAATTGCTAATGCAATAGTAACGTAACGAGTAATCTCTGCAATTTTTTTTCTTCCTGTCTCACCATCTTTTTGCATCTCCTCTAGCTTTGGAATAGCTATTGTGAGAAGCTGCATAATAATAGATGATGTAATATATGGTGTAATGTTCAATGCAAATACAGACATGTTCTCAAATGAACCGCCTGTAAACGCACTAAAGAAACTAAATGCATCATTAGATGTAAAGCTAGTCATTAAGTCCTTTATCACAGATGACTCTGTACCTGGAACCGGGATTTGACAACCTAATCTAACAATAAGTAAAACAGCAAATGTATATAAAAGCTTTGTCCTTATTTCTTTTACCTTGAATGCATTTTTAAGTGTCTTGAACATTAGATCACCTCACAAGTCCCACCAAGTGCTTCAATTTTCG
>JAVBUL010000186.1:0-4662 GCA_031555415.1 Lachnospiraceae bacterium
GGGAAAAAATCTCTTTAAAAGCATATCTTAATCCTCCATGCCGCTCAATGATTTATTTATCTAATAGTTTCTTGATTTCATCTACGAAAGTATTTACATCCTTAAACTCCCTATAAACAGAAGCAAATCTTACATATGCAACAGAATCATAATCCTTTAACTTCCTCATAACTATATCTCCTATAATATCACTTGGAATCTCTTTTCCTTCCAAGTTAAATATCTCTGTTTCTATTTCATCTATCATCTTTGTTATTTGATCCATCGATAATGAACGTTTATGGCAAGAACGTATAATAGCCGCCTCTATTTTAGTGCGGTCGTAAGGTTCTCTATTATTATCTTTTTTTATAACGATAAGTGGAATAGTTTCAACCTTTTCATATGTAGTAAATCTCTTTCCACATTTATCGCATTGTCTTCTTCTTCTTATCGAACTATTATCTTCAGCTGGTCTGGAATCTATAACCTTAGTATTCTCTACACCGCAAAAAGGACACTTCACCTTTCTACCTCCTGTACATTTTGTCTTCTTCTATTGTATAATAAAACCAGAATTTGTCAACCCTTAAAGACCACCTTCTCGTCAACTTCTACCAAAACAATATCTGGTCCGATTTGTTTAATGCATCTATAAGGAATGACATATTCTTCTTCACGTCCAAAAAAACCAAAGCATTTACCTGCAACAGGTATTATCACTTCACATATATGTCCGCTTTTCTCATCAAAGCAAACATCTTCGATAAATCCAAGCCTTTTGCAGGTGCACTCGTTTATAACCTCTTTAAATCTTAAATCACTTAACCGCACAATAAAATGCCTCAACTATCTTTTTTATATCATATTCCCCATTTTACCTTTTTATGCTAGAACTCACCCTAAACTTCTATTTTAAGATAATTTTTCAAAACTCTTAATGCGTTTTTTTCAAGTCTGCTTACTTGTGCCTGACTAATTCCCACTTCATTTGCCACTTCCATTTGCGTTCTCCCCTTATAGAATCGCAAATCAATAATTTCACGTTCTCTATCAGGCAACTTTTTCATGGCTTCACTTAAGGATATTTCTTCTATCCAAGTTTCTTCTTTATTCTTTTTATCGCTTATTTGGTCCATTACATATAGTACATCTCCACCTTCTGAATAAACAGGCTCATATAATGATATTGGGCTTTGTATTGCATCAAGTGCCATTACAATATCTTCTTTATCAATACCAATTTCATTTGCAATTTCATTTATTGTAGGCTCTTTCTGATGTATTTTCATATAATGTTCTTTTGCATATATTGCTTTATAAGCTGTATCCTTTAGTGACCTTGAAACTCTTATCTGATTTGAATCTCTCAAGTATCTTCTTACTTCACCTAATATCATTGGGCACGCATATGTGCTAAATTGTACATTCAGCGAACGATCAAAGTTGTCTAACGCCTTTATTAAACCTATACAGCCTATCTGAAACAAATCATCTATGTTTTCATTGCCTCCGCCAAATCTCTGTACAATGCTTAAAACAAGTCTTAAATTACCATTAATAAACTCTTCTCTAGCTTTTTTATCTCCTTTGTCTATTCTATCAAATAATACTTCTTTTTCAGCATTTGTAAGTATAGGAAGCTTGGCTGTATTAACACCACATATTTCTACTTTGTAATGTGCCATTTGATAATTTCCCCCTGTAATGTGATAATAATATCATTTACTTAAATAAGAAATTTATACCTGTAAAAAATTTACATATTGTATTTTTTAAAACAATTTTTTTTATTTGTAAATTAATGACACACGTACATGCATTGCCACATATTATTTATTGTAAATCAATTTTGGAGGATTTTCTCATGAGCGAACTTAATGCAACAAACTGTGGCTGCGGATGCGGCAATGGTTGCGACAATGGCTGTGGTGGAAACAACAACAACTGCCTATTCCTTATCTTAATCTTAATGTGCTGCGGTGGTAATGGTTTCGGTGGAAACAATGGCTGCGGCTGTGGAAACGGTGGAGATAGCTGTTTCTTAATCCTTATCCTCTTACTTTGCTGCGGTGGCCTTGGAAACAACGGCGGATGCGGCTGTGGATGCTAATTAAGGAATCAAAAAGATTCGGCTAAAGCCGAACTTTGCAAGAATAATACTATAAAAATTCTTGCTAAAAGTATCCTATTTTAGGGATGTACCGGTCGGTTAAACTCCCGACCGGTATATTTTGCGTATGATTTTCATATAGTTTTATAAACATACAAATTTGCAGAAACAGTGGAGGATGTGCTTTGGATCAATTTAATATGTTAAAATCAATGCTTCCATTAATTCCTGCTTCATATCGAAAATTTTTAGTAATTTTTATTCACATGGAAGAAATGAAAAAAATAATGAACTCGATGAATAATTGCCTTAATACTTGTAATTATGACACGAATACATCATTTAATACCGAAGATTTGTTTTCTTCTCTTTTAAATAATGCTTCACCTAAGGATTCACAGATGTTTGATATGTTTAAAGCTATGCAGATGGGTTCTGCTAACTCAAATCCTTCTGGAAACTCGAATCCTTCAGAGAATTCAGATTCTTCGAATTCTCCTAATGCAGCTGACTTTTTAAATTTTATGAATATGAATAAAAACATGAATTCTTCTAATTTTGCAAATAGCAATGATCATAATGCTAACAATAATGAAAATTCTGGTTCCGACCCGTCTATAGACGATATCTTTAATCAATTTTTGAAAGGAGGAAACAACAATGAATGAAGATTGGATGAATAATGAATCTTTTAAAAATATGGATAAGAATAAATTAAATTTACTTATGCAATTAGCAGAGCAGGCAAGTAAAAAAAATCAGGATGAAATGCTTTCCTATTTTTTAGCAATTAATGCAAAAGCTAATTCTCTTGGTATTACATTTAATGATGAAGAAACTGACATTATACTAAATGTAATGAAAACTCGTATGTCCCCAAACGACATAAAAAATATAGAAGTTATGCGTAATCTCACAAAAATGATTTCATCTAAAAAATAATGCATCTAATCATATTAAAACAAAAGGAGAACCTTTAGAGTTCTCCCTTTTTAGTATATAATATAACTACATCAACATCAAATGTGCAATAGCTATATCACTATGATCATCTGCACTTCCCATAATAGTAACCACAATATCTGTTACATATTTTTCATCAAGTGATAATTCACTTGCTATATTAGCAACTGTCTTTCCTTCACTTGTCATTACTCTTATTTTTCCAATAATCTTAGCTAACTCTTCTAATTTAGCATTGTCATAGCTATTGTTATCAGAATCAGGTGTTTGCATAGCATCTTCATGTTCTGAAAGAATTTCATCAAAGCTTCTTACTTTTCTTTCCTTACCGCTTTCCTCATAAAAATCAGACATATACTCCCAATCAAGAGTTTCATCCAAATTATCTTTTTTATTTTCAGACATAATGTATTACCTCCAATTAGATTTCTACATCCTCTGCATAATCTACATTATCATATTTAAATCCAAACATATGATAAAAATCTTCCCAGTAGCCATCAACATCTGCTAACTCAAGAATATTTTCACTATTAATACTATCCCATATTTCCATAACCTTAGTCTGAACATCTTCTCTCATTTCCCAATCATCAAGACGGATTTTTCCTTCTTCATCTACCTTAACATCACCATTAAAAAGCTTTTCATTAAACAATCTAGCTGCCTGTTCTATACATCCTTCATGAAGATTCATCTCTTTCATTACTTTATATAATATAGCAAAATAAAGTGGAACAATAGGTATTGCGCTACTTGCTTGTGTAACTAAAGCCTTGTTTACTGATACATATGCCTTAACACCGCTACTTTTAAAATCTTCATTTATTTTTTCAGAAGAATCAAAAAGATGCTTCTTTGCCATTCCTATCGTACCATTAAAATATACTGGATATGTAAGCTTTGGTCCAACATATGAATAAGCTACTGTTACAGCATTTTCTTCTAAAACACCAGCTTTTGATAATGCATCTATCCAATCATACCAATCTTCGCCACCCATTACTTTAACAGTCGCCACTGTTTCTTCTTCTGTAGCTGGCTCTATTGTGGCTTCTGAGATTGTATTATCCTTTAAATCCCATGATTTATTTGTAAAATTAGTAGATGTTGTCTTTAATGTTGATTGATATGTAATGCCATCCTCTGTAGTTCTTCGTGGAGCTGCTAAGCTATACACCACCATATCTACTTTTCCTAAATCTGCTTTAATTGTTTCTATTACTTGGTTTTTCATTTCTCTTGAAAAAGCGTCTCCGTTAATTGACTTTGCATATAAACCATCTGCTTTTGCAAATTCTTCAAAAGCTTTTGTATTATAATATCCTGGAGTTGCTGTTCTCTTTCCATTTGACTCTTTTTCAAACATTACTCCAAGTGTATCTGCACCGCCACCAAATGCTGCTGCTATTCTTGATGCAAGACCATAACCTGTCGATGCTCCTATTACAAGTACTTTTTTAGGGCTATTATTATTTCCCAATGATTTTATATATTCAATCTGTCTTCTTACGCTTTCCTTACATCCGTTTGGATGTGCTGTAGTACAGATAAATCCTCTAACCTTTGGTTCTACTATCATAATATACCATCCACGCGTTGCGACG
>JAVBUL010000265.1:0-2750 GCA_031555415.1 Lachnospiraceae bacterium
GCAAAGTTCGACTTTAGTCGAATCTTTTGCTATAATTAACTGATTATAAATGATTTTGTATTTACTGTCAACTATATAAATTTAGTTAGCTTATACTAATTTTTAACTTTATTGGGCGCTGAAGTTCTCATCGATGATATCATTGCATCTGTCATCTCCAGATAAACTTTTGCATTTTCTGCGCCATATGCGATTATCATTATATATATATTCTCTGAACTTACACCAGAAGTATAATCCATCTTTTTCATGTTTTCATTTCTATTATATCCAGCAACATATGTGCTTTCAACCGGTGCTATCATCTCACACTTTGCAACATCAAACTTTGCTGCCTTTTTTCTCTTTGATTTGCCATAAATACAATCTATTGTCAAATCACCGTTAACTAATACATACTCATACTCTAAATTTGTCATAATAAATATATAGTATACTAAATATGCCAAACCAAATATTGCTATAACTGCAAATGTTATTCCCAAAATTATTAATGCAAGATATGCAACAAAGATACATCCAACTAATGTAATCATTCTTATTATCATCTGAGTATTACTCGTTTTTACTTTTACCATATGTTCTACATATGTATCTCCCATTATCCTTTCCTCCTTAAAAGCTATAATATATTTAAGTATTATAGTAACACATCTTTATATAAATTGCAATTTATGACCTAGTACATTTTATATACAAACATCCAATACAAGCATTAAAATAAATCCAACTATAATCGAATATGTTGCTGTCCTTTCAAAACCATGACTATGTGTTTCTGGTATCATCTCATCACTTATTACATATAACATTGTTCCGCCTGCAAATGCTAACGCAAATGGAAGTATTGCTGAGGATATAACTACAGCAAAGTAACCTATAAACGTTCCAAAAACCTCTATAAGACCTGTAAAAGCAGCAATTAGAAATGTTCTCTTTTTACTTACTCCATTCAAAAGCATTGGGGATATTATTATCATACCTTCCGGAATATTTTGTAATGCTATACCTACTGCAACAGTAATCGCATTACTTACATTCCCACTTCCAAAACCTACTCCCGCCGCAAGGCCTTCAGGCAAATTATGAATAGCTATTGCCATAACAAATAACATAACTTTATTTAAAGAAGAGTTTTTACTATGCTTTTCTTGGTCTACACCTGTTAGTTTATGAAGATGTGGCGTCATTTTATCTGCAAAATTTAAAAACAGTGCTCCACTTATTATTCCAAGTACTGTAATCCATATTTTTTCTTTTCCAACAATATCTACTGATGGTATAATAAGTCCTAATATAGCCGCTGCAAGCATTACTCCTGCTGCAAAACCTAATACTGCATCATTCCACTTATGAGGAATCTTTTTTACTAAAAAACCAATCAATGCACCTACTATAGTTGCACCACCAACACCGAATGCTGTAATAGTCACTAATTTCATACTAGGACTTCCTTCCTTTAATTTAATTGTTCCTTAGTTTTTTGCTTCTTTTCTAAATACATTTTAGCATCTACATCTTTAATAAATTCATCTATCGAACTATGCTTTGTAGCATTATATTTAACATATCCCATACTACAAGTTAGTTTGTATCCATAATCATTACTATTTGTTTTTAATGATTCATGTATCAATTCATATATTTTTTCTACTTCTTCAGTACTTTTTCTCTTTACTACCATTACAAACTCATCACCGCCAAGGCGTGCCAAAAAATCTCCCTTTATACATATGCTTTGAAACACTTTGGCTGCTTCCTTAAGTGCAATATCACCTACTTGATGTCCATATGTGTCATTTATTGACTTAAAGTCATCTAAATCAATAAAAACAAGATATAAATTCTGACCTATTTCTTGAAAGCCAATTGCTTGCCCTAAAAAGCGCTCAAATGCACGGCGATTATTTAAGTTTGTCAAACTATCTAACGTAACTAACTCTGATTGACGACTAATAAATACAATAAGTAGTCCCAGTGCAGTACTTACAGGTATAAGTGACATTTCATAAAATATCATCTGTAAAATCAAACATACAACCGGTGGCAATGCAAACAACATAAGCATATATGCATCTTGACGATATACTCCATTTTTTCTTTTTGCTTTAAATAAAACCAGAATCAATGAAGATATAATATATGCTCCTACTAAGATTGTATATAAATAATGGTACTCTCCTCTATGATAAATATTCTGATTATCATAGATGTAAATCCAACCAAATTTAATACTTAATAGTAATACAACAGAAAATAGTATCGCCGGACTAAAATAGACTATAAATCTCATTTTTCTATTTCTTTTTTCTATAAGTTGAAAATCACAATACATCAACCAAAATACACACATAAAGACAATACCTATATAGTAACACATTAAAAGAACATGTGCAGATATAAGCATAAAAGTATTGCCTCCATCAGCCCACCAAGATAATGCATCTGAAACTAATACAGCAGAATTAATACATATCAGTGATGTAAAAATTTTTTGCTTATAACTTTCTTCATTTACATGCATATACATTCTAAAAAGGTAGATAATCATCAAAATCGCTAATCCTAATATATCTATTTCTATATATACATGAAGGTCTAATGTATCCATAACATTACCTCCTGATTTTTCTTTATTATACCATTTATTTATAATCTTCACAATTGAAATTTACTTATATAATATATGTGAAATATGTATATTCATTTCTCCAATGTCAATACTACAACTAATAAAGAAAGGATTTTAT
>JAVBUL010000184.1:0-19921 GCA_031555415.1 Lachnospiraceae bacterium
TCCTGGTACAGCATACCCAACAAATAAAACAACAACATTTAAATATATAGATGTAGAAGGAAAAGAAACATCAAAAGACTTCGTAGTACCAAAAGTAAGTATTTCAAAAGGAACAATAGTAGTAAACGGATACTTAGTAAATGAAGCAGGTCAGCCAATCAACAGTGAAGGTGTAGTAGTAGAAGGCCCACAATATGCAGCAAAGGTATTTGAGCCATACAATGTAAAGGAAAATGACAAAACAGCTTTAGAATATAAAGCATATACAATAAGTCCAGATAAGTATTTAGAATCATCATATGAATATGTAAACTATGTAATAGTAGATGGAAATGTAAAAGGAAATTCATCATCATTTGATGTAACAGTAACCAAAAAAGTACCATCACAGGTAGTATATGTAGGTTACAAAAAGGTATCAGAAGCAGACTATAAAATAGAATATTACAAAGATAGTGTAGACGGAACAAAGTTAGGAACTTATAATAGAAAAGCAGCAATCGGAAGTAATATAAGCCTTACAAACGCTGAATTAAGCGCATATGCACCAATTGGATATAAAACACCAGGTGTTATAGCAGAAGGAAGTGCAACAAAGATAGATATAGATTCATCAAAAAATGTAGTAAAAGTAGTATATTCAACAAAAAATAACTATGGCTATACAATAAACTACTATAAAGACGAAATAGATGAGACAAACAGATTAGGAAATGTAGTAACAAAATCAGCACAGTATGGAAGTACAGTAGAATTAACAGATGCTGAAATCGGTGCCGAAAAGCCAGAAGGATATAAATTACCTGAATTAGTAGCAGGAATAGCAAGTATTACAGAAATAGCAGAAAACAATGTAATAAATGTAGTATATACAAAGGACAGCTTCAAATATGTAATTGAGTATTATGCAGATAGCGTTTTGGAAGAAAACCTTGTAGGAAGCGAAGTAAATGCATCAGCGGAATTTGATTCAGTTATAGCAGTAGACTTAACAGCATTCGCACCAACAGGATATACAACACCTGGAACAATCGTATCAGGAGAACAAAAGGTTTTAGCTGATAATACTCAAGTAATAAAGGTAGTGTATACAAAAGCAAACTTTGGCTACACAATCAACTATTATACAGATGAAGTAGATGCTAATAACTTAATAACAAGTAAGTCAGATAGTGCAGAATTTAACTCAGTAATAAATGTACCGGACCTTGAAACATTACCAGAAGGATATACAAAAGAAGGAAAAGTAGTTACAGGCGCAAGCATTGTAACGGCAGTAACAGAAGATAATGTAGTAAATGTAGTATATAAGAGAGCATCATTTGAATATACAATCAACTACTATGCGGATTCAGTTGATGGAACATTGTTAGAAACAATCAAGGATACAGCAGAGTTTGGTTCATCAGTAGAAGTATTATTAACAGGATATGCGCCGGTTGGATATATTGCAGAAGGAACAGTTGTAAACGGAAACCTTACAGATGGAAAACTAACAATAAATGCAACAGGAAATGTAGTAGATGTAGTTTATACAAAGAATACATTTGATTATACAGTTAAGTACTACAAAGACGAAATATCAGCAGAAAATGAACTTGGAGCAGATAGTTTTAATGCAGATTTCGGTTCAGCAATATCAGTAGATGCAACAAAATATGCACCAACAGGATACAATACACCAGGTGTAGTAGCAGGAAGTCTTGTGGTAACAGCAGATAATAATCAAGTAATAACAGTACTTTACAGCACAAAGAATGTATACGATTATGTAATCAACTATTACGCAGATTCAGTAGTAGAAGATAATTTAATAACAAGTGTTTCAGACGCAGCAGAATATGGTTCATCAATAGACATTGCTTTAACAGGATATGCACCTGTTGGATATATTGCAGAAGGAACAGTTGTTAACGGAAATCTTACAGAAGGAAAATTAACAATAAATGTAACAGGAAATGTAGTAGATGTAGTATACACAAAGAATTCATTTGACTACACAATCAAATATTATAAAGATGAAATAACAGAAGCAAACGAGCTTGGCACAGATAGTTTTAACGCAGAATTCGGTTCAGCAATATCAGTAGATGCAACAAAATATGCACCAACAGGATACAGCACACCAGGCGTAGTAGCAGGAAATCTAGTAGTAACAGAAGATAATGACCAAGTGATAACAGTATTATATAGCACAAAAAATGTATATGATTATATAATCAACTACTATGCAGATGAAGTATCAGAAGAAAACTTATTAGCAAGAGAATCAGAAACAGCAGAGTTTGGTTCATCAGTAGAGGTAATGTTAGCAGGATATGCACCAGTAGGCTATAAAGCAACAGGAACAGTAGTTAACGGAACACTTACAGATGGAAAACTAACAATAAATGTAACAGGAAACGTAGTAGATGTAGTATATACAAAAGACACATTTGGTTATACAGTTAAGTATTATAAGGATGTAGTATCAGAAGAAAACGAACTTGGAGCAGATGATTTCAATGCAGAATATGGTTCAGAAATATCAGTAGATACATCAAAGTATGTACCAGAAGGATACAAAACACCAGGCGTAGTAGCTGGAGAACTTGTAGTAACAGCAGATGAAAATCAAGTAATAACAGTAGTATATAGTACAAAAGATACATTCGGTTACACAATCAACTACTATACAGATGAAGTATCAGAAGATAATTTAGTAGGAACAGTAGAAGGTTCAGGCGAATTCGGTTCAACAATAGAAGTAGATGCAACACTATTTGCACCAGAAGGTTACGTTACACCAGGTACAGTAATGGACGGAGTAAAGACAGTAACAGTTGAAGGAACAGTAATCAATGTAGTATATGAGGCAGAGGAAGAAATAATCGACCCAGACCCAACTCCATTAGATAATGGCGACGAAGATGAAACAACAGAGGAACCAACAACAGAAGAACCAACAACACAAGAGCCAACAACAGAAGAAATAACAACAGAAGAAATAACGACAGAAGAGGAATCAACAGAAGAAGAATCTCAAGATGAAGAAGACCTTGATTTAGACGAGATTCCACTTGATAACGGTCCAAAGACAGGAGATAGCAGTAAATGGATAGCACTTCTTGGATTAGCGTTAATTTCAGCAGGAGTAGTTGGAAAGGTTTCAAAGAAGAGTAAAGTAGAAGAATAAGAAATAGATTAAAGGTGACATCCATGTGAAATACATATGGATGTCATTTTTTATTTGATAAATACGTATAAGTGTTATATAATCATGAATAAGAAATGTATGTATTTCAAGTATGGAAGGATAATATAATGCGACAAATGAAGAACAAATCGATACTAATTATAATTAGTTTATCGCTATTTTTTGTTATAGTATTTTCAAGTATGTCAATATACAATGCACTTAAATTTAATAATAACCTTTATCTATTTAAGGAACATCCTTTTTCGGTATCTGATATGTTATACAAGATTCAAGGCTATAATTCAGAAAACCGCATTAGGATAAATCGCTTGACAATGTACAGTACAGATGCAGATATTAACATTGTAAAAAATGCACTTGATGAATTACATGATTTGAGCTATGAAAGCTTTTATATTGTAAAGGAAAGGTTTCTTGGCGTAAAGGATGATGTTGCTAAGTTAAATGAAGCAATTAATGAATTGTATCGGGCAGAAGACGAATTTTTAGACAATGCTAAGTTAATGACACATGATGAAATAAAAGACTATATTGATTCTAATTTGACAAAATTATCGGATGATATTGATGTGGTTTCAAATAGAATGCTAGATTTTGCAAAAAATAAAGCAGAAAGTATAACTGAAAATTCAGAAAGCTTGTTAATGCAGACAGTTATGCTTACAGTGATATTTGTAGCTATTATTTTAGTTATAAGTGTACTGCTCTATCGTGAATATATTCAAAAAATAAAAGAACGTAGTTATAGGGATTTTCTTTTTGATGTTCTGGCTATGAATATTGATAATGTATTTCTTTTATATAATAAAAAGAAAGGCATGGAGTATGTTTTTGCTAATTCAGAGAGAATAGTAGGTATTAGTGACAGTGAAATTTATGATGAACCATACAAATTTTTTAACTATTTAGAATCAGAAGATATATTTGAGTGGAAGGAACGTTTTGAAAAAAATTTAATTACCGAACAGGAAGAAAGAGAAGTAATATATAGAAATCCTAAAACACATATGAGCCAATGGCTATCAATATCCATTCATCCCGTAAGTGATAACATAACAGATGTTAGATATATCATTTCTCTTACTGATTTAACAAGACAAAAAAGAGACCAGCAGGCATTAAATGATGCTCTTATAAACGCACAAAATGCAAGTAAAGCAAAATCGGATTTTTTATCAAGAATGAGTCATGAAATAAGAACTCCCATGAATGCAATTATGGGAATGACAACAATAGCAGCGGCTTCAATTGATGATACAAATAAGATAGAGGATTGTTTATCTAAGATATCTGCATCATCAAAGCATCTATTAATGCTTATAAATGATATATTAGATATGTCTAAGATTGAAAGTGGTAAATTAACTATAACAAATGAGCCATTTAATATACTTGAGTTGATAAAAAGTATTTCATCAATTACATATGGACAAGCTAAAGCTAAAGATTTGGATTTTGATATAGTTGTTGAAAGTTTAAGTTATGAAAATCTACTTGGAGATTCATTAAGGCTTAGGCAGGTATTGCTTAATATTTTATCAAATTCAATTAAATATACTAATTCCGGAGGGAAAATAGAGGTAACAGTACAGGAAGTTTCAAATAGAATAAAAGACTCTATTTTCATACGTTTTATAATATCAGATACAGGGATTGGAATGAGCGAGGAATTTTTAAAAAGGATTTTTGATTTATTCGAACAAGAAAATTTAGAAACAGAAAATAAGTTGGGAAGCACTGGAATAGGGATGGTTATTACAAAAAATATTGTTACATTAATGAATGGAACTATTTTGGTAGATAGTAACAAAGGTGAAGGAACAACAGTTTACGTTGAAATACCTTTTGGTATTGAAGAGGGTAAATCTAAGCCTTCAAAAGTAAATGACGAGTTTGAAAATTTAGATAATATTGATTATTTAGATAATATAGACTTAACAGGAAAAAGAATTTTGATAGTAGAGGATAATGAGATTAATCTAGAGATAGCAGAAACCTTTTTAGAACTTGTTGGTGCAGAGATAGAGTGTGCATATAATGGGGAAGAGGCTGTTAAAATGTTTTTAGATAATCAAAAAGGTTATTATGACATGATTCTTATGGATATACAAATGCCAAAAATGGATGGGTATGAAGCTACAAGAGCAATTAGAAAATCAGGTCATCCTGATGCAAAGCTAGTACCAATTGTTGCAATGACAGCAAATGCATTTGCTGAAGATGTAACATTTTCAATAGAGTCGGGTATGAATGCACATATATCAAAGCCTATAGAAATAAAGCTATTTTATGATACCGTTAAAAAGTATATCTAAAATAGCTAATATTGAATTATTAAAAGATATATGCTACACTAATTAAACAATAATTTAATGGAGGAATAGCATGAAAAGTAAATATAAATCACAAAAAATGCTTTTAAGAACAATAGCAATAATGTTGTGTGTGTGCTTTATACTCCTGACCTCACTATCTACATATTTTATTACTACAAATATTAATCATAAGCATAATCAAAATGGAAAAAATGAAAGCTGTACAACTTGTATTGAGATGCAGACTGCTTGGAATGTTGTAAAGCAAATATCTTTAGTGGTATTTGTAGCAGGAGTTACAGCTTTTGTTATGCACATAGCTGATTATGCTCTTAAGTCTAAGTTTCTATTTTTATGCTCAGTAACTCTTATAAACTTAAAGGTAAGGCTTAATAATTAGAAAGCTTGGTATATAGAATAAAAAGCATAAAATTTGGAGGTTATTTTCTAGTGAAAAGAATATTATTAATAATTGGAGCACTTTTCTTAGGAACAATGTTAGTGGCTTGTTCAGGAAAAGATAAATCAGATAGCGATAAAATTAGTGTTGTATCAACTATTTTTGCACCTTATGACTTTACAAGGCAGATAGTGGGTGATAATGCAGAGATTACAATGCTTTTACCACCGGGTTCAGAAAGTCATTCCTATGAACCATCACCAAAGGATATTATTACTATTCAAGAGTGTGATATCTTTATTTATGTTGGTGGTGAGTCAGACCAATGGGTGAGAAAGGTACTAGATTCAATGGATACCAGTGATATAAAAATAATTACATTGATGGACTGCGTAGATGTAGTGGAAGAAGAATTAGTTGAAGGTATGGAAGGTGACGAAGAAGAGGACCATGAGCACGACGAAGAGGAGTATGATGAACATGTTTGGACTTCACCTAAAAATGCAAAATTAATATTAAATAAAATTTCTGAAGCAATTTGTAGTGTGGACAGTCAAAATGCAGAAAGCTACAAGAAAAATACAGAAAGCTATCTTACAAAGCTTGACGATTTAGACAAGGCGTTTAAAGAAGTGGTAGATAGTGCAGTACGAAAAACATTGATTTTTGGAGACCGTTTCCCATTTAGATATTTAGCAGATGCATATGGGCTTGATTATTATGCAGCATTTCCGGGATGTTCATCTGAAACAGAGGCAAGTGCGGCAACAGTAGCATTTCTTATAAACAAGACAAAAGCAGATAAAATACCGGTAGTATTTCATATAGAATTTTCAAATGAAAAGATAGCAGATGTTATTAGCGAGGCAACAGGAGCAAAGGTTTTACTTCTTCATTCATGCCATAATATAACAAAAAAGGATTTTGAAAATGGCATAACCTATATTGAATTAATGAACCAAAATGTGCAAAATTTAAAGGAGGCATTGCAATAATATGGCTCTAATTGCTTGTAAGGATGTTTCTTTTGCATATGAAGGAACAACAGTCGTTAGCGGATTGAACTTTGAAATAAATAGTGGAGATTATTTATGTATTGTTGGAGAAAATGGTTCGGGAAAAAGTACATTTATTAAAGGTCTTTTAAGACTTAAATCACCACAGTCAGGAAGAATCACAATAGGTGATGGGCTTAGAGTAAATGAAATAGGATATTTACCACAGCAGACAGCAGCCCAAAAGGACTTTCCAGCGAGTGCTTTTGAGGTTGTGCTTTCAGGACGTCTTAGTGCGAGTGGCATACGTCCTTTTTACTCTTTAAAAGATAGAAGGATTGCACATGAGAATATTAAAAGACTTGGTATTGAAAATCTTCGTAAAAGGTGTTACAGGGAGCTATCAGGTGGTCAGCAACAGCGTGTATTGTTAGCAAGGGCATTATGTGCTACACAAAAACTATTGCTTTTAGATGAACCAGTTGCAGGTCTTGACCCGATTGTTACACAAGAATTATACAATTTAATATGGAAGATAAATAAAGAAATGAAAATCACAGTGATTATGGTATCACATGATATAAACAGTGCTTTGAAATATTCCAGTCACATTCTTCACTTGAATAATAGGCAGGTATTCTTTGGGGAAACTTCGGATTACATAAGTTCTAATGAGGGTGAAATGTTTTTGGGAGGACAAAGGTCATGAATATAATAGATATATTAAATGAAATGTTTTCATACCCTTTTTTAGTAAGAGCTATAGTGGTGGGAGCGCTGGTATCACTTTGTGCGGCACTACTGGGAGTGAGTTTAGTGTTAAAGCGTTATTCTATGATAGGCGATGGACTATCCCATGTAGGCTTTGGCACTTTAGCGATAGCTACAGCAATGAATCTTGCACCATTATCGGTATCATTACCAGTAGTAGTGCTAGTTGCTTTCTTATTGCTACGAATAAGCGAAAATGGAAAAATTAAGGGAGATGCTGCTATAGCACTTATATCAACAGGTTCAATGGCGATAGGTGTTATGGTTATATCAGTTACAACAGGAATGAACACAGATGTATGTAATTACATGTTTGGCAGCATTTTAGCTATGAGTGACTTTGATGTAAAATTGAGTATTACTTTATCAGTCGTTGTTATGATATTATTTGTGTTTTTTTATAATAAGATATTTGGAGTAACATTTGATGAAAATTTCTCGAAGGCTATAGGAACAAAAACAGGAATATACAATATGCTTATTGCATTTTTAACAGCAATAACAATAGTTCTTGGTATGAGAATGATGGGAGCTTTATTAATATCAAGCCTTATTATATTTCCGGCACTTACTTCAATGAGGGTATGCAAAAGATTTAAAACGGTGACAATATGTTCAGCGATTATATCAGTAATATGTTTTTTTATGGGAGTAGTTGTTTCATATGTGTTTGAGACACCTACAGGTGCAAGTGTAGTAAGTGTAAATATGGTGATGTTTATTTTATATAGTATAATAGGTATGTTTGTTAGAACGGGTAAAAAGAAAAGTATCTATTAATTTAATGGAGGAAAAAGTGAAGAAAAAAATTATAATACTATTTATAGTCTCTTTGATAATGCTTACCGGTTGTAGCAGTGATAAGGCAGGCTCGAAAGTATCTGCAACAGGTGCCAGAAAAGCTCCTGAAACAAATGAATCAGATATTAAAAAAGATTCTACAGATGAAGAAAATACCGACACAACAAAAGAAACATCAGGTTTAGAAATGCCGGTTGCCTCTGACGATGTGATTGAAATTAAAGAAAAATTATTTATTGCACAATCAAATGATATATATATAAATCCTGATAATTACATTGGGAAAACAATTAAATATGAAGGGATTTTTAAGGCTAACTATTTAGAGGAAAATGGAGAAACATATTATTTTGTAATAAGATATGGTCCTGGGTGTTGTGGTTATGATGGGGAAGCAGGCTTTGAAATTCGATGGAATGGTACTTTTCCAAAGGAGAACGATTGGTGCGAAGTTGTAGGTGTGTTGGAAGAATATGAAGAAGATGGCTGGTTGTATTTAAGATTGGTAGTTACATCACTTACAGTTTTAGATGAACGTGGTGAAGAGTATGTATATCAGTAAAAATTAAAACAAAAAATATAGCCTATTTTATGCTTGAATATAAATAAAATAGGCTATATAATAATTAGGAAAGTAGGAGAACGGCACAAAAGATTGAAGGGAGTTTTGCAATGGACCAAAATAATATAGTTGAGAATAAATATATTCGTACACAAGAATTTATTTCTAATTTTTCTGTACCATTTACTCAACCTGAAAATATTGATAAGCTTATGGAATCAGCTCTTGAACAATTGCAAGAGTATTTTAATACGGATAGAATTTGTATTCAGATGATAAATGAAAAAAGTGATGCAGTATGTTGTCAATATGAAAAAATAAGAGGTGGTATTCTGCCAAGTTTACTTGGACTTATTCAGAGTCTTGAGTCACTTGCAGGACTTGTAGAAGTGATGAAGCGTAAGCCATATGTTTATTTTAGTGATACAGCTGAGCTATTTGAAGATATGCCGCAAGTGGATTTTGGAGCAAAGAGCAGCCTTATGATTCCAATGATTGCAGAAGGAAATACCATTGGTTATATGATTTTTGACTGTTTAAGGGAAAACGTGAAATGGGATCAAAGCGATTTACAATTAGCACAGCTTACTTGTTCTGTTATGTCAGGGGCTTGCTTTACACATATGAATGAGAATAAGTTAAAGAAAGCACTAGCACAGGCACAGGAAGCAAACCGTGCAAAAAGTCGATTTCTTTCAAATATGAGTCATGAAATTCGTACGCCAATGAATGCTATTTTAGGATATGTTCAACTGGCATCTATGACAAAGGATATAGATAAAATGTTATCATACATGGAATCAATAGGAAAGTCATCTAATCAGTTATTAAATATTATTAATGATATCTTAGATATTTCAAAAATTGAGTCAGGTAAATTAAAACTTAACTATAATTGCTTTGTAATTGACAGAGCTATAAGTCGTGCAACAGCAAGTATTGCAACGAAAATGTTTGAAAAATCTCAAAAATTTCAATTTATTAAAGGTGAAAATTTAGATATATACTATATAGGGGATGAAATTAGGATAGAGCAAATTATAACAAATTTGTTGTCTAATGCAAATAAATTCACAGAAGATGGTGGTGAAATAACAGTTTTTGCAGATGAAGTTAAAAGAGAAGGAAAGATGGCTACAGTATCCATTACAGTTACAGACAATGGTATTGGGATGACTGCGGAACAGATAGAATACATCTTTAATTTCTTTGAACAGGCGGATGGAAGTATAAGTCGTAAATATGGTGGGACAGGGCTAGGTCTGTCTATAAGCAGAAATTTAGCACAAGCCATGGGTGGAGATATTAATGTTGAATCAGAGTATGGAAAAGGCTCAAGCTTTGTAGCTAACATAGTATTAGAATGTGTTGATGATAAAAATAATGATATGAATAAACAAATATATGATTTATTTAGTCCTTTGAAAATTCATGTTGCCAGTAATGATTTGGGGGTTTTGGAAATATTTAGGTTTTTATCTGTTAAATATGGATTTGAGTATGATGTAGCTACAGATATTAATATGTGTATTGAACAGTTTAAAAAGTTAAACTCAAAAAGTAAAAAGTATGATTATATTTTTTATGATACAGATTTTAATGCAAAGGATGTTTATAAAAAGTACTATAAAATAGTAGATGCCATTCCAAAAAATAGAAGAGTAATAATTACAAATAGCGGAATAACAACTGATAGCTCTAAAGATTATAAAGCAGGACATTATCTTCAAAAACCAATATTTACTTCTAATATCTTTGATTTAATAAAAAAGGTATATGAAAGTGAATGCAAAAAAGATGTAGTAAATGGTATTGAGGATATATTTAAAGGAATCAAGATGCTTTTGGCAGAGGATAATGAGATAAATGCTGAAATTTGCATATCATTACTTGAAAGGACAGGTATTGAGATTGACCTGGCAGAAAATGGAATGATTGCAGTAAATAGCTTTATAGAAAATCCTGAGAAATATGATATTATATTGATGGATATTCAAATGCCGGTTATGAGTGGTCTTGATGCAGCAAAATCTATTCGTGAATCAAACTGCTCTACTTCGAGATCGATTCCAATCGTTGCAATGACAGCAAATGTATTTAAAGAAAATATAGACGAATGTTTAGAAGCGGGCATGAATGATCATATTGGGAAGCCTGTATATTTAGAAAAATTGATTGAAAAAATAAAAATCAACGTTTTTGGTAAGCAAAAGTCTTGAGTAAAAAGTGTTGTGCAAATGCCACAAAGTTCTCCGCAAGGGGAACTTTTTTGTGTTGACTATTACTAAAAAATTTACTATAATATATTTAAAAGGTTCCGTGAGGTTCGTCAATAATATAAATATTTATTTCGAAAATCAAAGGCTAAAAAATATTACATAATCAAGGAGGAATAAATTATGAAGTTAGTAAACAACCTAAAGATAAAGGTGAAATTTTTAGGTCCTTTATTCTTAGCAATATTTGCTATGGTAGCAGTGGTGTTTGTGGGTGCAGTATCGATGGGATCGATAAATGAGGCGAATGATGTTATTTATGGGAATAATTATTTATCAACAGTTGCTTTGGAAACTATAAACAACGGATTAAGTGATGTAAGACGTGATTTGGCGTACATAGTACAAGAATATTATAGGGATAGAATTGGTGACTATAAGTCATCCATTGATAATATCGCTAAGATATGTCAGGAAGCAGAAGCACAATATAAGGAGCTGATTGTAGATGATGAGGATGCCAAATTATTCGCAGCATTTCAAAATGCCATGGCAGATTTTAGAATTGACCGTTCAAAGGTAATTACTTATGCTCAAGATGGTGAATATGAAAATGCATTAAGCTACTTGGACACAGTTGCAAGACCTGCAGCAGAAAAAACTCAAGAGTGCGTGGAAGAATTAGTATCTTATAATACAAGATCAGCACAAGAAAGTGTGGATAGTGCAAATAGTACATATAAATCGAGCATTACAATATTGTTAATAGTAGCAGGTATATCAGGAGCTTTATCAATTGTTATTGGACTTTATATGTCAGGAGCTGTTACTAAACCATTAAAGGTAGCGGTGTCTACAACGAATTCTATAGCAAATGGCGATTTAACGGTAGTTTTAGCAAAAGGTTTATTAAGTAGAAAAGACGAGATTGGTGAGTTAGCAAAGGGCATCAAGGGTATGCAAGAAGGACTTATCCAAACGGTTGAAGGAATCAAGAATGCTTCGGTCAATTTAGGCAGTCAAGTTACAGATACAAATCAAACAATAGCTGTATTAAATGATAAAATATCAGATACATCAGCAGCAACAGAAGAACTTAGTGCAAGTATGGAAGAAACTGGTGCTTCATCAGAAGAGATGAATGCAACAGCAGTAGAAATTGAACATGCGGTAGAGACAGTTGCAGAAAAAGCTGAAGATGGTGCAGCTAAATCAGGAGAAATACATAATAGAGCTAGTGAGTTAGGAAAGCATGTTAAAGAATCAATTAAAAAATCAAATGATGTATTTAACGAGATAAAAGGTTCTTTAGAGCAAGCATTAGAGGATTCAAAAGCAGTTGATGAGATAAACGCATTAGCAGATGCTATTTTAGGAATTACAAGTCAGACAACACTTTTAGCACTTAATGCATCAATAGAAGCTGCAAGAGCTGGAGAAGCAGGACGAGGTTTTGCGGTAGTAGCAAATGAAATTAGCTCATTAGCAGATAATTCAAAGAATACAGTTACACAAATCCAAGCTATAACAAAAGTAGTTATGACAGCAGTAAATAATCTTGCAAGCAGTTCAAATAACTTACTAAACTTCGTTGCAAAAGATGTTATGTCAGATTATAAGGGGATGGAAGAAACAGCCCAGTCATATACAGATGACGCTACATATGTAAGTGATTTAACAAATGATTTAAGTGCTACAGCAGAAGAGTTGTTGGCATCTGTACAAGTTCTTATGAGAGCAATTGGTGAAGTATCATCAGCAGCACAAGAAGGAGCAAGAACAACAACAACAGTAGCAGAGCAAACATCAGACATCTCTATGGGTGCATCTACTATAGTAGATAATATGAAAGAGACACAAAAAACATCAGATGAGTTAACAGCATTGGTAGATAAATTTAAGTTAAAACAATAATATTATTATATAATGCTTAAAGAGCAACCTCCACTTTTGTGCAATGGTTGCTCTTTTTTTGGAAAAAATTAAAAAAACTTTTTTTGCTAAATGTAAAAAAGTGTAAAAAGATAAATAATAGCTGAAAATGATTGACTATTTGTATAAAATTTATTATAATATCACACATATACTAAAAATAAAAACATAGCTAGGAGGAAACAAAATATGAAAATAATAGATAATGCGAGTGTAAGAGTGAAAATTTTAGGCTCCATTTTTTTCGTTGTTATCGCAATGATAGTGGTAGGAGTGTTAGGAGTAGTGTCGATGAGGTCTATAAATAACTCAAATTCAGTTATTTATGATGACAATTATAAATCAACACTTGCAATGCAGACCATTAATAATGGACTTAGTGATTCAAGGCGCGAGGTATTATTTATAGTTCAAGAGCATTTTAGTGATGATTTTAAAGCACACAATGATGAGATTAATTCAATAGGTAAAATATGTGATGATGCTGAGGCAGATTATGAAAAGTTGGTTTCAAATGATGAAGATAAAAAATTATTTGTAGGTTTCCAAAGTGCTATGGAAAATTATAGAACTGAGAGAGATGTAATAGTTAAGTTGGCAAAAGATGGAAAATATGAAGAAGCTATGGAACATTTTTCGAATGAATTGGATCCTATAGCTGTTAAAGCGCAGGAATGGGTAGATATACTTATTGATTATAATACTAAGGAAGCACAAATAAGTGTGGATGAGGCAGATGATACATATCAAACAAGTATTATGGAAGTATTAGCAGTAGTAATAATAGTATCGATATTGTCAACTCTGATTGGATTATTTATGGCTAGTGCTATTGCAAACCCTATTAAATTAGCAGTAGCAGCATCAAGTTCTATTGCACAAGGAACATTAACAGTAGTTGTTGAAGATAAATTCTTAAAACGTAAAGATGAAATAGGATCACTTGCAAATGGAATTAAGGGAATGCAAGATGGACTTATTGAAACGGTAAATAGTATTAAAGACTCCGCAGCAGATTTAGGAATGCAAGTTGATACAACAAATCAAACACTTGCAGAGTTAAACGATAGAATATCAGATACATCAGCAGCAACAGAAGAACTTAGTGCAAGTATGGAAGAAACTGGCGCTTCATCAGAAGAGATGAATGCAACAGCAGTAGAAATTGAGCATGCAGTAGAAACAGTTGCAGAAAAAGCTGAAGACGGTGCTGTTAAATCAGGAGAAATACATAATAGAGCTAGTGAATTAGGAAAGCATATTAAGGATTCTATTAAAAAGTCGAATGATGTATTTAATGAAATAAAGGGTACATTAGAGCAAGCATTAGAGGATTCAAAGGCAGTTGATGAGATAAATGCATTAGCAGATGCTATTTTAGGAATCACAAGTCAGACAACACTTTTAGCACTTAATGCTTCTATAGAAGCAGCAAGAGCAGGAGAAGCAGGAAGAGGCTTTGCGGTAGTAGCAAATGAAATCAGTGCTTTAGCAGATAATTCAAAAAATACAGTTACACAAATTCAAGCTATTACAAAGGTAGTTATGACAGCAGTTAATAATCTTGCAAGCAGTTCAAATAATTTGTTAAACTTCGTTGCAAAAGATGTTATGACAGATTATAAGGGTATGGAAGAAACAGCACAATCATATACAGATGATGCAACATATGTAAGTGATTTAACAAATGACTTAAGTGCTACAGCAGAAGAATTGTTGGCATCAGTTCAGGTTCTAATGAGAGCAATAGGTGAAGTTTCATCGGCAGCACAAGAAGGTGCAAGAACAACAACATCAGTAGCGGAGCAGACATCAGATATCTCTATGGGTGCATCAACTATAGTAGATAATATGAAGCAGACACAAAAAACATCAGAAGAATTAGCAGCATTAGTTGGAAAATTCACACTAAGTTAATATAAGTTTTTTGGTTTATGTAAAGAATAAAAACAAAGGATTTACTGTAAAAGTAGTAAATCCTTTGTTTTTTTGTGAATCAGCGGAAATAGTTGTTAGTTACAACTATTTGCAGCCACAACCATTGTCGTTATTTTTTGTGTACATGTTTGGCATACACATATCCATCCCCATATCCATACATCCACATGAGTTGTGGTTTTCAGGTGGTGCATATATTGAGAACAATTTTAAAGGACATGAACCAATATTAACAACATTATGCCATGTATTGGCAGGGATTATGCAACAACATCCTTCTTTTAAAATTTCTTGACATGTAAGGCAATCTCTATGATTTCCAGACATTAATTTGCAACAACCACATACTATACAAATGAATTGGTCAGTATTTGCGTGGTTTTCAAGCCCAATGCAATCATTTGGACTAATACACATTGCAGTTACCTGCATATTATCAGAAGTGTTAAGAATTCTTCTGAAATCTGTATTTTGTTTTACAACCTGCATAATATTAAAAACATCAGGGCAATCGTTACATCCATTGTTATTTGAGTTATTATTGCAAGAGTTGTTATTACGACTATTCATATAGTTATTATTATTACAAGAAAACATTATTACCTCCAAAATAGTGTTGTATCTTAGTTAATTTTAGTATATGAAGTTTTCAGGAAAGTCGTTACAAAAAATAATAAGGGCAAGCTAAAAATTCCCAAATAAGTATTAGCTTTCATGCTTTACTAATGTATATTCTTCAACTATAATGTAAATATAAATATACAAAAGAGGATTCCTAATGAAGAAGAAAATAAATATACTTGTATTTTTGATAATATTATTTATTTCTGCATGTACAAGAAAAGAGGAGGAAAAGCAACAGGTGTTTAATCCTGATGTTACAATCTCTACAATGGAAAGTAGTGCAGAAATAACAGATAGTACTACTAAGGCAACAGAAAGCAGTACAGAGTCAATAGAATCAATTATTACTAAAAGTTTTATTATAAAAAACATTGATGAAGCGTTAAAGCAAAGAATAATGGGGAAATCTTATAAAGAAAATGAAAGTATATCGTTAGAAAATTTAAAATATTTAAAGGTTTTACATATTGGTTTTGATGGAAAGACACATGTGGGTGAACTTATTGTAAATGAAAAAATAGCAGATGATGTATTGGAAATATTTAAAGAATTATATGAAAATGAGTATCCTATTGAAAAAATGCTTTTAGTAGACGAATATGGTGCAGATGATAATAAATCCATGGAGGATAACAATACATCAGCATTTAACTATAGGCAAATAGCAGGAACAACAAGACTGTCAAATCATGCATTAGGAATGGCGATAGATATTAATCCTCTATATAACCCATATATAAGGAGTGATGCAAACGGAAATACTATAGTTGAGCCGGAAGGAGCAGTAGAGTATACAGACAGAACAAATCAGTTTTCATATAAGATAGATGAAAATGATTTATGTTACAAATTGTTTATTAAGTATGGATTTAGTTGGGGGGGAGATTGGAGTACACCAAAGGATTACCAGCATTTTGAGAAGGAGGAATAATACTAAAGTATGAATACAACAGAGATTATAAAAAAAGCTATTGAAGACACTGCAAAATTTAGGCAAAATGATAGTATAAAATCAGCAGAAGATATGATACCACCAATGTCAAAGGAGGATTATCCAAAAGAGTATCTTCCAAATGTGAAGTATGGAACTCGTGTAAAAGAAAGATTTGATATTTATTATCCCGATAAGGAAAAATTTACAGGGCCTTATCCAGTATTTATAGAAGTGCATGGTGGGGCTTGGTATTTTGGTCAAAAATCAACGATAGAGTTTAAACCTTTTCTATATGGTTTAGAAAGAGGATATGCTTGCGTTTCACTGGATTATTCTCTTAGTCCGGAGGAATTATATCCAACGCCTGAATTAGAGATAAAAAAGGCGATTGCATACATAAAGAACAATGCAAAGGAATTAAATATAGACAAAGATAGGGTTGCGTTATGGGGTGGCTCAGCTGGTGCACATTTGGCAGCATTGGCGGCATATAGTAATGATACTAACTATCTAAATGTATCTTCATCAAACGATGATTCTAAGCCAAATGTGTTAGTACTTTGGTATGGATGTTTTGATTATTATGCAGAGAGAAACCTTGAAGATTGGATATTTTGTAATCACTTTGGAGTATCGTCTTTAGAATCAGTTAACGATAAGATAATATTGTCGAATCCATGTAATCATGTGACAGCCAAAGCAATACCCACATTTTTGCAGCATGGAAAAAAAGATGGAATAGTTCCATATCAGCAGTCAGTTTATATGTACGATATATTAAGGTCTAAAATAGGAGAAGAAAAGTGTAAATTAGAGCTACTAGAGAATTGCGACCATGCAGATGTAAAGATGTTTGAAAAAGACAATATAGTAAAGGTTTTTGATTTTGTTGATAAATATATTGATATGCCTATCATTATTTAATAACAAAAGAAATTTAAAAATATAAAATTTGTAATAAATGACTATTTATTTTAATGCTATTTGTGATATAATGATTAGGTTACAAGTATAAATTACAATATATATGTATGTAGAGAGTTTAAGGAGGAATAACATGAAGTTAAAGAAGTTTTGGGGTGTTGTATTAACACTCTCACTAGCAGTTACAACATTAATAGGATGTGGTAATGATGATGATGATGAAAGTACAAAATCAGTTGATTCATTTAAGAGTTCAATTGAAGCAGGAAGCGCGATTTCACAGTATACATCTGATACACAGTTGAAGCTAACAATTAAAGGAAAAGAAATGTTAGCAGAAGTAGACGAAGAAATTCTCGATTCACTTGGAGTAACAAATAATAAGTTGGATTTAGCACTTTCAATGAGCACAAAATATGCTTCTGAAAAAGCAAATAGTGCGAAGGTAGGTTATACAGTTGGTAAGTATTCTGGTGATGTGCTTGATGTAGTGTCTGTAGATGGTACTGCATATGTAAATCTAAGAATGTTAAAAGATGCAATTTTTGATGTTGTAGGAGATATTGAGGACATAAAAGATATAAAAGCTGAAGTTGAAGCAGCTATGCCAGAAGGTGATTATATAGAATTGACACCAGAAATATTAAATGAACTTGTAGATACATCTGGTTTTAACATGGCAAACATTGCAACTACAGAGTCAACAAAAGAAATGACAGAGTTCATTGAATTTATCGGAAAAGAGTTCGATAAAGCAGCTAAGAAGTCAGAAGATGATATTTATTCAAAAGATGGTGATTGTTATACACTTAAAATCAATAATAGTAATATAGATTCAATAGTTTCTTCATTAGCAGAAGTAGCATCAGCAGATGCAGATAAGATTATTGAAAAATTTAATGCAGCATTTGGTGATATGGGTATAACAGCAGCACAAATCACACAAGTGAGTACATTACTTCAGTCATTTAACTTATCAGAAAATTTGGGAGATGATATTAAATTTGAAATGTCTATCTCATCAGAAGTAAAGGATAACACATGGAACCTTGGATTCATCTTTAACATGTCATATGGTGATGAATACATAGAGATGTCAGTTAGCCACAAGAAAGTAGAAGATAAAGAACTTAAAGTTGAAAAGCCATCAAGCATTATAGCTAAAGAAGATTTGGAAGAAATGATAGAGTCTATTTCAAATCTTGAAATAGAAGATCCAGATGTTATCGATGATGATGTAAATAACGGAGGTTCAGAATCTACTATAGATGGTATTGAAATTGCAGATGATGTAAAAACAACAGTGACTGATGCCGGAACACATGGTATGTCAAAGGATATAACTGTTCCACAAATATATTTTGATGGAAAATTATATTCAATAGGAAAGACAACAGCATCAGAGTTTTTAGCAAACGGATATACAATAGATGCAGATTATAGTGATGAATACGAAGCTGATAAAAAAGAAGAACCATATGGTACAGGAGAAATGTATTTCTTATATTTTGGAGAAGTTAGTTCTTTATCAGTAGGAATAGGAAACATAGGTGATAAAGCAAAAGCCTTAAAAGACAGTGAAGTAATATATTTTGACTATGATATTTATACAGATGATGATGTAGAATTATATCTTGTAGGGGATATTACCATTGGTACATCAGTTGAAGATGTAATTAAGGTACTAGGAAATCCAACATCAGTATATGATGGAACATATTTATATAGCTTAACATGGAGTTTTGATGATGGTGATTATTCTGTGGAATATACATTAACTTTTGATTCAGAAAGTGATGAGATGGAAGCAGTTACTCTTGAAAGATTAAAATACAGTTTCTAATAAGTATTTGAATAAAATTAGTAATGATAAAAGAGTGAGGTTTGTATTATGCAAGCTTCACTCTTTTTTAGTTAATAGGAAACTCCTCGAAATTGTTCCAGCAAGAATTTGTTTTATAATTCTTGCAAAGTTGGGCTATAGCCGAATCTTTTTTAGACATCAAAAAAGGTCACGAATACGTGACCTTTTCTGATACTATCGTGTAGGATTTGAAACCTACAAATGTGAAAAATGTTATGAAAAGGAGGGGATTCTCCTTTTCATAAAAACATAACTGTTACGAAAGTTATGTTGTAAACTTCTTAATTGAAGTTTAAAGGGGGAGTTATGAAAATATGAAAAAATTTTATTGTACCAAGAACTCGTCGTTCTTGATGTTTATATCATAATATTTAATTGTGGATAAATTGTGTTTTTAAACTGAATGATTTATGAAAAAAAACTAAAATGAGTTTATAAAATTAGTC
>JAVBUL010000264.1:0-15052 GCA_031555415.1 Lachnospiraceae bacterium
CATTGAAAATGGCAAGCAAAAAATAGCTAGAAGCAAATACACAAAAGTTAGCTACACGAATCCAAAATCCAACAACTGGTGATGGATTTCCCTTTAATGAAATAGCTATGGCATCACTAAGCATTAAAACCATATTGCAAATCAAAATCCTCATATAGACTTTATCTAATCTGCTATTGCGATATTTATTAATTAATAAACATATTATGAGGCTTAAAGAAAGAAATGCTCCAAAAAATTCCAAAGTCATATTTACATAAAATATAGGTCGCATCAAAAAAGTCCTTTCCTCTTATCTTTATATGCACATTAGCCCATTTGAAAACTCAAGCGGGCTAATGCGAAAAAATATTATAATGTGGTTAAATATATGGAGTTATTGAATTACTAATTCAATAAACATATATATTATACCAAGGTATGCACTCCATATGCACTCCTTCATTTTTTTTACTTTTTATGACAATTTTTTAAGTTATTATTCAATTTAACTCCCATCTCTACCATTGGTTTACACCTATTCCACTACCAGCTTCTTGCTATATTACTCTTTTAGATGTAAAATAAATTTACTAAATCCTAAAGGTATAGTGGCTAAGAACAATACAATCAAAGAAAGTGGGTATATATATGAATAACGAAAAGATGGGGCAATTCATATCAGAATTGAGAAAATCACATCAAATGACTCAAAAAGAGCTAGCCGAAAAACTCAATGTCAGCGATAAAGCTGTATCAAAATGGGAGCGTGGATTAAGTTATCCGGATATTTCACTATTATTACCTCTTGCTGAAATTCTTGGTGTAACAACAACTCAGTTACTAGATGGAGAAATAACTGATACAGAAACCAAAAATGTTGATGCAAGTATTGTTAAAGCTTTGGAATATGTAAAAAGAACTGTAAAAATAAAAATAGACTTTACACAGAGCATTTGGGCTGCCGTTTTTTCCATTTTTCTTCTTCTTGGTATTTTGGCTGTTTCAATTGTAGATGTAGCTATTTCTGGTACATTTACATGGTCACTTATACCGATTAGTTCCTGCATCTTTGCTTGGGCTATATTTTTTCCTTCAATTAAATTTGGCTTAAAAGGAATCCTTGGCTCAATCATATCTCTCAGCATTTTAATTATACCGTTTTTATATGTGCTGGACTTTGCAATTAATAGAATAACTGACATTAATTATCCTGTTTTTTCTTTCGGTATTAGGATAGCACCACTTTCGATTACTTTTCTTTTGATTGCTTTTTTCCTATTTAAAAAGCTTAAAAAAAGGATACTAGTTTTCGTTTCTATTATAGTGCTTTTAGCTATTCCTCTAAACTTTCTTATAAACTTTATGATTGCAAAAATGGAGGGACAGGCACTATCCTATGCACAGGTTATTTTAAATTCTTCAGCCTCAGTTGTAATTGCAATCATTCTCCTAATCATAGAGTTTGCTATACGAAAACGAAAGTAAGATTAAATTTTAATTCCGCAAGACAAACTCCCTATTTCATTTGAGATTTGACATTATTTTATTTCCAAGTTGTGTAAATTATGATATGATTGATTACAACTTGTATATATGTAAATAATCTAAAAAATAAAAATTGAAACTCGAAAACGAAAGGGGTATAAGATAAAAAATGGATTCAAGAATCGAAAAATTAGCATACAATCTAGTAAATTACTCAGTAAAGGCGGCACCCGGCGAAAAGGTGTATATACACCATATAGGTCCATCCACAAGAGATTTGGCACGTCAATTAGTAAAGGAAGTGTATAAAGCAAATGCCATTCCTTTCATTCACTATACTGACACCCGATTACAACGTGAAATTTTATTAAACTGTTCAGAAGAACAATTAAAAATAATGGCAGAAATAGATGCACTTGAAATGAGTAAAATGGATTGTTATATCGGAGTTCGTGGCACTGACAATATTTCAGAGCTATCCGATGTTCCTACAGATAATATGTCAATGTATGACAGACTTTACCTAACACCTGTACATCATGAAATACGTGTTCCAAAAACCAAGTGGGTCGTACTTCGTTACCCAAATGACTCTATGTCACAGCTATCAAATACCAGTGTGGAAGCATTTGAGAACTTCTATTTTGATGTTTGTACATTAGATTACTCAAAGATGGGAGAAGCTATGAAATCTCTAATTTCATTAATGGACAAAACTGATCATGTACATTTAGTCGGCTCCGGCACTGACCTTACATTCTCCATTAAAGACATACCTGCAATTGCATGTGCCGGAAATATGAATATACCTGATGGCGAAGTATATACTGCTCCTGTACGTGATTCAGTAAACGGAACAATTTCATACAACGCACCTTCTATTTATCAAGGCTTCGTCTATGAAAATGTATGTCTTGAATTTAAAGATGGAAAAATTATAAATGCTACCGCTAATGATACCGAAAGAATCAATAAAGTATTTGATACAGACGAAGGCTCACGTTATATCGGAGAATTTGCAATCGGTGTAAATCCTTTTATAACCAAACCAATGAAAGACATTTTATTCGATGAGAAAATTATGGGTTCAATACATTTTACACCGGGTAATTGCTATGATGAAGCCCCAAACGGAAATCATTCTGCAATTCACTGGGATTTAGTTATGATCCAAACACCTGAATATGGTGGAGGTGAAATATACTTTGACGATGTACTAATTAGAAAAGACGGACGATTTGTACTTCCTGAACTTGAATGTTTGAATCCTGAGAATTTAAAATAAGGAGGCTGTCAATGAATAAACCTAAGATATTTACAATGAGTTTTTCAAGCGTATATCCAAATTATATTACCAAAGCAGAGAAAAAAAATCGTACAAAAGAAGAAGTTGACGAAATAATCTGTTGGTTAACAGGATATAGCCAAAACGAACTAGAAATTCAATTAGATAGTGAAACAGATTTTGAAACTTTTTTTGCCAACTCTCCTGCACCTAATCCATCACGTACTTTGATTAAGGGTGTCGTTTGTGGAGTGCGTGTAGAAGAAGTTGAAGATCCATTGATGCGTGAAATTCGTTATTTAGACAAATTGGTTGACGAATTAGCAAAAGGAAAATCTATGGATAAAATTTTACGCTCATGAGTCAATTAAACTATAAAAGCGAATATATCAGTTTGATTCAGCATATTGAAGATAACCTGTCATCCGACTTGAATACAGAGTTTCTTTCCAGTGTTGGATCTATTTCGCATGCACAGCTTTATCGTGACTTCTATAGCTTAACAGGACATTCTGTTAAAGAATACGTACGCAAACGTAGACTTTCAAATGCTTTAGCACTTATTAAAGCATCTGATTTAAAAGATTTATCTCTTGCAGATATTGCATATCAATGTGGATATTCATCGCAACAAGCATTCTGCCGTGTGGTAAAAAACACGCTTAATATAACACCCTTAACTTATAAAAATAATGAAATCTATTATTTTTTCCCTCCATTTACATTCAATGGGGAGTCTTTGCAATCTGTCACAGTAGCTAATGAAACCATACCCAAAACCCGTTGCATAAAATTTTATCATTCTAATTTAAAAGATATTGAAGACAAAGCTATTGGTAATATTCTAAAACTTATACCTAATTATACCGGTAGAATTTTAGGTAGGAATGGTGCCCAGATTAACAATCAATTTTGTTATGAAATCTATATTACAGATATGGATATACATAATTATTACAGCCTACTTGAAGATAATGGATTTGAAATCAGTTCAGAAGTAAATGATTCTATTTCTGCAACCTTTGCGACCTCTATTGTAAAAAATGAAGAGCTTAAAATCAATGCAGCATGGCAATACTTATACAGTAGCTGGCTTCAAAACAGCATGTTTGAATATACAAATGAACCATATTATGAAGAATACTTATTAAGAAATGGGAAACCAACTAAACTAAAATTGTACCTTCCAATTCAAAAGCGAAGTGAAAATACTAATATTTCATTAGTACGCAATCCAAATATGTATTTTCTTATATCAAAGTCAAAAGGATATAACGCTGAGAAAACCGCTTCAAAAAAAGTGATTGATTTTTTAGACAAACGTTATCCTTATATATTGAAAATGTCTAAAGAATTCTACCTATGTAAAGATATAAATACTTGCTCTTGCGGTGTCCTTGTGGACTCTGAAATAGATATTACCTTAAATAAAAATGTTGAATACTTCATTACAAGTGACTCCTACTACCTTATTTTAGAAAGTAATGTTATGGGGGATTATGAGCAATATAGAAATATGATACTTTCTTTTGCAAAGGATAATAGCATTATACTTGATAATAATGAGATCTTTGCTATTTATAATGTAACCGATAGTTTTAAAAATCCGAAACTGAAGATGTATTGTAAAATCAGCCAAAAATCTGATATAAAATGATAATACAAATTTATTTTCAAATGCTATAGTAAGGATACAAATTTTAAAAAAGGAGAGTACAATATGAGTAAACCAATGAAACAAACTATTATTAACCCAGAGGATTACAGTCCTCCGATGCCTGAAATTTTAAATATGGCATCAAACCTTTGCTCTGAAAAAATCATTAAAATTGTATCTTTTGAAGAAGTAGAATTCACTTTCGTAGAAAAATCCAAGACATTATATGCAGGAGCATATTCAGAAGCCTTAGATAATACATCCGAACCTGCCGAAGGAAATAGTGAAAACTACCAAGAAATCAAATCAAAAATCAAGGATAGCATTACACCTGACTGTATGATATGTCATAGCATAAATTATACAACCGAATTACTTCCTTGTGCATTATTACACTGTCAAGAAACTACAAGTGCTAAACAACCTGATGGAATCTATGTCTATGAAGTACCGGCATCTTTATATATCAAGGTTAAAGCCTCTGATGAAGCTTGGAAACTTACCAAGAAGCTGACAGGCGAAGAAAATCCCGATTTTCATATGGCACCTTTATTTGGTTTAATGTCACATGTCTTCTGTAATGAAAAATATGGATATGAGCATACAGGCAAAAGTGAAATAGAATATTATTACGATAATGGCACACAATATGCCGCTATACCGGTTAGAAAAACAAATGATAATAACTCAGAACAAAACAAAAAAGCCGACTCAAAGAATATAAAAAAATTGAAAAACATCCATAACTTAATAACTTATCATTTAGGTCAAAACTATATATTTAATGGATGTATGGCTTATCTTATGGAATGTATAAACGAAAAAACTGATTATGATTACTGGTTCTTCTCTGATATGACCGGTGATTCATTTACACAGCTTTACAGTGATGATATTTCGGTAACATGTTTATCTGACAATACTGATTGTGTACAAAAAGCTTTTGATTCTTGCGGTTACGATTTTATTAGGCTTTCAATTGATAATAAAAATAGTAATGATATATTCTTAAGGATTAAGGAAAATATTGATAATGGCATTCCCGTTATCTCCAAAGGATATGGCAATTCTGATAAATATTGCGTAATATGCGGATATAATACTGAAAGTAAACATGTATATCTATTACAAAACGCCTCAAAAAAAGATGTTAAAGCTGATTTCAATGACTTCAATACCTTAATCTTTCTTGGCGATAAAAAGGAAAGCCCTGATATAGCCGCACTATACAGAAACCTAATAATGGATATTCCTAACTATATTAATATGCCTCCAAAAGAATCTATAATCTTTGGTAGACAAGCATTTGTTAAATGGGCAGAAAGTTTTCTTGACGGAAGATATGATAATATCCCTGCAAGTAAAATAAATAAATATAGCTGTCATACTAATTACTTAATAAATGCAGGCACAAATGGATGTTCACGAGGTGCACTAAAAAGAGCTTATGAGTTAAATCCTGATATGGATATCATTCCTAAACTGCAGCCTTGTTTTGAAAAGAATCAACAGATATTTGAATTTATAGCATACAGCGGTGCTAACCATGAGGGTATGGAAGGCGGACTACACATTCTTCCTAAAACTATAAAGGATAAAGAAAAAATGAAACCTATCAGTGATAAAATATTTGAATTTGTTGATGTTTGTGATGAAATACTTGCTATATACTAAAATCAAGGTGGTCTATAATGGACCACCTAATTTTTTAATCTTAGAGTTTTTAATTCGTCCTCTAATAAGAATAATGACTCCTGCAACTATCATAAATCTAACCCTCTATATAATACTTTCAACTAAACTATAAATCATTTCATTTTGACTAGACTTATCTATTTCATCAATATGTATTAAATGCTTTTCTATATCCAGCATACTATATATACTTTCCTCGATTTCCACTCGTTTCATAAAATACTCTATTAAGCCATACACATTTTCAACATTATACTTTTTTCCATAAGTAGAATTTTTCACATAATCTATCATCCAATCAATCCAGTCAGGATATAAATCATAATTATCAGATAATCTTTCTGATGCTACAATTCTGATTGTCTTAACAATATCCTCCGAACTAAGATAAAAAACAACTGGATTTAAAGGTTTTAAAATCTCCGCTAGCTCACAAACAAATTCAGAAATTTCTTTAGTTGAGCACTCAAAAAATCTTTGAACCTCATTTAAAATCTGCTGAAATAATACGCTCTCAAAGATATACACTGAATCATCATTAACAGCATATTCTACAAAGTTTGAAAACAAAATTTTATTAAGATTTTTAAAGTCATCTAAGCTAAGTCTGCCACCATAAATCTCATATTTTGATAATTTTTCATATAAAGGGAAATCCGCTTTAAAAATAGGATAATAAATAACAAAGTATTCTCCCATCTTTTGAGAATGCTTATCTAATATTTCTATTTGCTCAGGAAACTCAGCTTTTATATCTTCAAACTCACTTAAAGTAAGAGCTGAGGTAAAACTGAAATCTAACATACCATTTCTAGGATTGTCGATATTAGCTTCAAAACTTGAAGCTGTTTTAATACCTTTCTTCCTTAAATCTTCCTGTAAAATCCAAGCTGATGTACTTTTACCACTTCCATGAATTCCCTCGAAATTAATGAATTTTGTTTTCACTCTTATTTTCCTCCATTTAAAGCATTACATATTTTTAATTATACCAAAAAAGTTTATATAAATATAGCTAGATTTAATAATTCTCATAAATAACCCAATACTTTTCTTGAATATTAATATTAGTTAAAGTATAATATTACCAAGAACAAGTCTTATACACCATTACCAAACTAAAAGGTGGTCAAATGACCACCCTTTTTAATTTCTTTGAAAATCTATTAATAATTTTTCAACCGTTTCTATAGGAAAATCTGCAGGTGCATTAATCAAAGTTGATTCTAAAAAAACCTGTGTATTTTCACCTTGCGGTACCATAAATCCGGCTTCTGACAATAATCCTTCAGCCATTATTCGATTAGAACGTTCTAATGCTTTTGCAAGCAATTTAAATTTAGAATTGTCTGCTGTTCTTTCGGCAAGCTGCCTCGCAACAGTTTCCTGTTTCGACTTATTTGCAGTTAGCTTAAGCAGAGTATCTATAACAGCTTTTTCATTTGGCTGTTGTTTAGGTATTCTATCTTTTTCAGGAGCCATAGAAATCGTAGCAGCAGGACAAGACCTTGCACATACACCACAACCAATACATTTATTTCTATCTATCTGCCCATCCTCTGTGTCTGTTGCTCCTGTTGGACAAACATACAAGCAAAGACAATCTTTCGTACATAATCTATTATTTCTAACAGCATACATTTAACCACCTCATTTTCATTCTACTTTTACAATTCTAAAGTTTGGTACCCTGCAGACAGGACAAACAGCAGGAAGCATATTATCATCTCCAACATATATGTATCCACAAATCTCGCATATATAAACACTGCTATTTGTTAGAAATGCTTCTCCCTCTGATATATACCTGTTTAAAATAGCATCAGATATTCGGGTTACATTTCTACTCCATCTTAAAATACGCTTAGCACCACGATCATTCGCCACTTCAGCAGCACTATTTGCCTGCACATAATCTTCCGCTAAATCCCACTCCATCATATCCAATAAAATATCAATTGACGTATCCATTTCCGGTGGTATGTGTGCTTTATAATAGTCTGCCAATGTGGCAAATAACTTTGCCTCGCTGTATAAATATTGACGTTCACAGCTATTTGCCAAGTTAGAACACAATGCACTTAACTCGCCATTGGTCATTTTATGTAGATTTTCATGCGATTCCGTATCCTCTATACCAACAAAAGATTGCTCTTGTGAATAAAATTTCACGGTCTTTCACCTCTCATTAACTTGATTATACTCCCCATAATTATGCTGTTTTATTTTATAGTATTACTATTTTCTTCTTCTTTTTTCTTATGTATCACTTTTCCAGTGATGATTTTTTCAATACAAAGGCTGATGTCATCGTTGCTGATGCTGCCATAAGAAGCATCCATACAAGACTAAATGAGTTATCACCTGTCTGTGGAGGTTCTACATTATTATCCACATCTTGATAAATAATTGCATATGTTGAAAATTTATCTGTCTCAAATGTAAATTCTCCTGTAGCTGCATCATATTCACCATCTAAAAGTGTAAACTCTCCATCATGTATTCTTGCTATCTTGTATATTCTGGTCTTTGATGAATCATTTAAAAGTAAGTCTTCCGGTATTAAAATAGTTATGCTTATCAATCCATTTGGATTACTTATTTTTTGAGCTGCACTATCTCCGATTTGCTTAAACAATGATATATCAATATACTCACCTATAACTAAATTACCAATATTGTTAATGATAAGGGCTTTATCTTCAGCACTTATTGTATCCTCAATATCGTTTACTTCTAAGTATATTCTTGCATCTGCACCAGCTAAAATAATTGCTTTTTCCGCATCTGTAAATAGCAAGTTTTCAAGTGCAGCCAAGTTATTATTAAATGAAGTTTGAGGTGCTTTTTCGTTCTTTACAACGTCTTTTTGCACATCTCCCGAGTTGTTGTTATTGCCGTTATTATTGCCTTCATTGTTATTACCACCGTTGTTATTACCACCATTATTGTTTCCGCCGTTGTTATTGCCACCATTATTATTACCACCGTTATTGTTTCCGCCGTTGTTGTTTCCGCCGTTGTTGTTTCCACCACCGTTATTGTTTCCACCGCCACCTGGAACACTTCCTGTAGCTATAATCTCAACATTTCCTGTTAATTTAGCACCCGGAATTGTAATAACGCCTGTTGTTGTATTATAAGTATAATCACTTATGTTAAGAGTATTTCCTCCAACCTTAACAGTAATTGTTCCCGGCAATACATATCCGTCTTTTGCTGTAAGAGTTGTTGTGTAGTTAATTCCCTTAATGGCTTTTCTTGTTCCTATTGTGCCTGCTGTGATTGTAATATTGCTAAGTATCTGTGAAACAAAATGCTTCTCTGATACTGATTCTATTTTAACCTTATCTCTTACAATTTCTCCATTAGCTTTTACAGATTTCTGACTAATAGCACCTCCATAACTTTCATACGAACTGTTTTCTATTGCTGCTCCTGTTGGAATTGTAATATTTACATTACCCTCAAGATTTACTTCTCCATTTGTATTAACATAAATTGGGAAAATACTATTAGATGTTCCATCCATTGTAATTTCAATTATACTATCATCTACATTAAAGCTTCCTTTAGCTACATTAATTCCTTTTGTATAATCACTTGCTTTTCCAAGGTTCATTGAAATATCTGAGTTTTCTATATATAGACTCTCATACGCATAAATTCCTTGTGAATTATAACTTTCTACTCCATCTCCGGCACTAATGCTAACAGTTGCATCTACAATATATAAATCAACATCTGAATCTACTCCATATCCACCATTTTCAAGCACTACATTTAATGCACCTGGTCCTTCAATTATAGCAGTAGTTGATTCTCCTTCAAAAAAATAGAATGCTTCCGCGTCACTTTTACATGTAATTGTATTAATGCTATCCTCTGCTAAGATAAGCTTAGTATCACTATATAAAACCAATCCAAAGTCACTATTAGATGTAGTTAAACTAAATCCATTTAGAACAAGATTTCCATCTTCGTCAACATACCATTTATCTGTTTGCTCTGTATATTCATCCAGTCCATTTATATAAAGCTTTCTAGTTTCCGGATTAAATAATAAAAAGTAATCTACTACTCCTGCTTGTGTAATAGTCCAATAAGCATTATCTGTCGAAGTAAATGATTTTGCCTGTCCGCTTGTAAGCTTTGCAGCAGGAATATCAACCTTCATATATGTTGTTTCTTTTACACTACTAGGCGTACCTGTAAAACTTAATCCCAGAGTACCTCCTGATACGCTTGTAACTGTAACCGTAATTCCCAAATCTGCTGCATCAGAAAACCATGATGTAATATTATTTCCTACTGTTACTCCTGTAAAAGAATCACCTGAAATAGTCAATGTACCTGTCACTGATTCAAGTGCAGTTTCTGTTTCCCCTACAACTGCCGCTGTAAGTGTAATTATTCTACCTACTACAACATTTCCTGCTGCCATTATAAGATCATATTTATCACTATAAAAAGGAGTTAAACTTGCAGTAATACCTACTTCTGGTGAAGCTACAACCGTTCCACTTGTTACCCCCTCCGGAAGTATTACACAAATTCTATTTTCAGCACCTGTTAATGCTCCTTTTATAATAATCTTGTTATCTTTAAAGGTTGATAACTTAACACCTGAATAAGTGCCGGAACTAACCTTACCTATTTGAGGATCTCCTGACACTTTAAGTGTGCTTGTTCCTGTAACACCCTGTCCATCAATGCTTCCACTTATCTTTGCTGTTCCGCTTATATCAATTATCGAACTTCCGCCTACACTGCCACCATTTCCTCCTGCACATACATTAGCCGTAATTTCAGAGGTTCCTCCTACTGTAATACTCGTATTACCGGTAATATTTCCACCCTTACCTGCACCGTAAATAAAATTAAGCTTTGAATTATTTACTGTAATTGATGTATTTCCATTTAAATCACAATTATCTCCACCTAAATAAATACTTTGTCCGCTGGTAATAGAATCAGTTACTGTTACCTGTACATCTCCTGTTTTTGTATATGGAGTACCGACATCTTTACTAATACCGCCATAAATTTGAGCTATAATTGGCGAATTTGTAATATTTAAAATTGTCGTTCCATTTTGAGATGCATTCCAACCACTTGCAAATAAATAACAGTTTGGAGTAAAGTTAGTAGCATTATTAATATTAATCTCAATATCTTTTGCTGTTGAATTATCAACACTAGTAAGTGTATCACCTTTACACCCTCCTACAAAGAAGCTGCTTGATCCATTCACTAAAGTAAAATCACCACTTACATTAACAGTTATTTTTCCTCCGACACTACATTCTCCTGAAGCATTGGTCTTTTTATTTCCTCCGCCAATAAGATGACTCTTAACTTTTCCTCCTGTTATATCTATATTTACATCGCCTATTACTTTTGAGTTAAGACCTCCGCCTACTAAATTAGCTACAAGCCCACCTGTCATTGTGATTCTTGTACTTGCCACATCATTTCCCGGTTCACCACCTCCAAAAATCCAATAACCAGACAAATCAGATGATGCTTTAAATTCTGTATCTCCGGCATCATATACCCCATTATTATTCTCATCCACATAGATAATTGTTTCTCCTGCACTAGTTCCTTCTGCAATTATCAACGATTTTCCATTAGCAAATATTCCCCATGAACCATTTAGAGTACTGTTATTAATTGTTGGGGTAGTTGGTGTTGCTGCAAATATACTTTGTGGTAGATTAACAATTGTTCCACCGGCTACCATACATGTTATTAATATGTATGAGATTACTCTCTTCAAATTTTTTATTCTTCCTATCATATAATTACTCACTTTCTTTAATTTTTAAAAATATTTCATAATAGAGCGGCTAAAAACCGCTCTATTACATTTCATATTACTTAGATTCTTCTTTTTTCTTATGCATCACTTCTGAATTTTTCAAGATAAATGCTGATACCATTACCGCTGATGATGCCATAAGAAGCATCCATATTAGGCTAAATGAATTATCTCCTGTTTGTGGCGGTTCTACATTATTGTCAACATCTTGGTACACGATTGCATATGTTGAGAACTTATCTGTTGCAAATGTAAATTCTCCTGTTTCAACATCAAAATCTCCATCTAAAAGTGTGAACTCTCCATCATGGATTCTTGCTATCTTGTATGTTCTAGTCTTTGATGAATCATCTAATAATAAGTCTTCAGGTATTACAATTGTTATACTTATTAATCCATTTGGATTATTAATTCTTTGAGCTGCATTATCTCCAATTTGCTTAAATAATGAAATATCAATATACTCGCCTATAACAAGTCTACCAATGTTATTAGTAATAAGGGCTTTGTCTTCAACACTAACTGTATCTCCGATATCATGTACTTCTAAGTATATTCTTGCATTTGCACCTGCCTGTATAAGAGCCTTTTCTGCATCTGTAAAGAGTAAATCTTCAAGTGCTGCCAAACTATTATTAAATGAAGTCTGAGGAGCTTTTTCGTCTTTTACAACATCTTTTTGTACATCACCGTTATTGCTTCCTCCGTTGTTGTTCCCACCGTTGTTATTTCCACCGTTATTGTTTCCGCCGTTGTTGTTTCCACCGTTATTGTTTCCACCGTTATTGTTTCCACCGTTATTGTTTCCACCGTTATTGTTTCCACCGTTATTGTTTCCACCGTTGTTATTTTCGCCGTTGTTATTTCCGCCATTGTTGTTTCCACCGCCACCAGGAACACTACCTGTAGCAGTGATAACAACATCACCTGTTAATTTGGCACCCGGAATTGTAATAACGCCTGTTGTAGTATTGTAAGTGTAATCACTTGTATTAAGCGTATTTCCACCTACTTTAATAGTAATAGCTCCCGGCAATACGTATCCGTCTTTTGCTGTAAGAGTTGTGGTGTAATCAGTTCCCTTAATAGCTTTTCTTGTTCCTGTTGTGCCTGATGTAACTGTAACATTACTAAGGGTTCGTGTAACAAAATGTTTTTGTATTGTTGATTCTATTTTAACGTGATTGGTTACATTATTTCCATCAAGCTTTATATATGTTTCGTAATAAGTGTTACCATACCACTCATTTGATGTTTCTTCCATAGCAGCTCCTATTGGAGCTGTAATGCTTGCGTCTTGAAGCTTAAAGTTAGTTAATGGTCCATCTATATATATAATATTTGTACTAGATGCTCCCTCGTCGCCAATTGTAATTTCAATATCACTATCAACAACCTCCATACTACTATTTACTACAATTCCAGATGTGTTATCACCTGCATTTATAAAATTTATTGTAATATCTGAATTTTCAATATACAACAAATCGCAATACATAGAGAAACCACATAAATAGAATTTTTCTGCTTCACTTCCACCTGTAATATTAATAGTTGCATTTATAATAGAAAATGAATTACCATATGCATATGACTCAAATGCTTCTCCAGCATTTTGAAGTGTTATATTCAATATACCCGGTCCTTCAATTGTAACATCTCCCTCGTCACTATAAACTGCTCCCCATGCTTCTTCAACACATTTAATGTTATTTATACTGCCTTCGGCTAATATCACCTTACTTCCAGCTGATAATTCCAAACCTTGATCAGAAACAGTAGTTAAATTAAATCCATTTAATACAAGGTTTCCATCCTCATCAACATACCATTTATCTGCTTGTCCTGTATATTCCTCCTCATCATCTCCATCTATATAAAGCTTTCCTGCTACAGAATCAAAATACAAATAGTAATCTACAGCTCCATCTTCTAAAATATAGTAATAGGCGCTACCTGTTGATACGATTTTCTTTGCAATTCCACTTGTAAGCTTTGTCGCCGGAATATTAACCTGCATATATGTTTTTGATTTCTCGCTGTTAGGTGTACCTGTAAAGCTTAATCCTAATGTTCCACCTGTTACATTTGAAACTGTAACAGCAATTCCTAAATCTCCTGCAACCGAAAACCATGAAGTAATATCATTTCCTACTGATACACCTGTAAAAGTATCATCTGATATAGTTAAAGTTCCAGTTTGTGAATCAAGTGCTACTCCTGCTATTCCTTTAACTTCCGCTGAAACTGTAGCTGTTCTTCCGTCTACTACAACATCACCTGCTAACACATAAAAGTCATTTGATGCACTGTAAAATGGTGCTGCATTAGCTGTAATACCTACCTCCGGTGTAGCTACTACTGTACCACCGGTTGCTCCGTTTGGAAGTAATAAAAGAATCTTACCTGTAGTACCTGTTAATGCTCCTTTTATAGTAATTATATTATCTGTAAAGGTAGATAAATCTATACCATAATATGTTTTACCACTATAACTACTGTTATATACATGACCTATTGTAAGATCTCCTGATAATTTAAGTATACTGGAGCCTGCAACTGTAGAACTACTACTGCTTCCTCTACCATATACATAATATCCTACCGTAGTTGTTCCGCTTATATCAATTACTGAATCGCCTCCTACACTTCCACCATTCGAACCTGCTGCATAAACAGCGTTAGTAATTGTAGAAGCTCCTCTTATTGTAATATTGACATCACCTGTTACATTACCTGCATCTCCTGCACCATTGATACCAGCGACTGTAGAATCAGTTACTGTAATTGATGCATTTCCAATTACACCATCATTGGTTCCACCTAGTGAAAATCCACTGGTAGTAGAATCCTGTATATTTATCTGTAGATCTCCTGATTTAGTATGACTTGTACCACCAGTTCTATAAATACCACCATATCCTCTTAGTGAAACTGTTGAATTTGTAATATTTACAGTTGTTGTTCCATCTTGGTCAGCATCCATTCCACTTGCATAAAAACCAGTGTTTCTGCCAAATCCAGTAGCATTAGTAATATTTATTTCAATTTCACGTGCTTTTGTACTATTATTTCCATATCCATAACATCCTCCTATAAAGTTACTATCTGTTTCAGTTACAAA
>JAVBUL010000228.1:0-3032 GCA_031555415.1 Lachnospiraceae bacterium
TTGTCCTTCATTGCTCTCATCGTAACTCCATTATAAGCCATTTTTAGTGGAATGTAATCTACTAAATGTAGCGTAATATCAGAATTTAGTCTCCACTATGGAATTTAACTTTACAGTGGAATTTACTTTTTCACTCAACCATTCTTTGAAAAAAATCAGCAGGTTATCCATTCGTCCTTTGCACAAAGGGGAACTCCAGCGTTAGTTTTTCATCCATCTCCATCATGCTAAGAATCCTACTTGCTGCGCCTGATGGTGTGTTCGTTCCAGCTTCCCACGCTTCCACTGTTTTCCCTGACACTCCCATGTAACCTGCAAATAGTTTTTGAGACAAACCTGTTGTTGCTCTAATTCTTTTTACTTCTTCTGCCTTAAATTCCTTTACTGGCACGACGGTTACTACCTTTCTAGGTAATTTCCTTTCCTTGCTTTTTGCATCCTCTACAGCTTCATTTAATCCTGCGATAATACTATTATATACGTTGCTCATGGGGCTCCTCCAATCTACAGATTGTTTTCTAGTTGCTCAATCATTTTCTTAATTTCATTGCATTCTTCTTTTGATAGATTTTCTTTTTCACTCTTGGGATATACAGTGATAAGATATATGGTCTCTTGCATCAGAAAATCTACATAACAAACTCGCACACTCCCGCTTTTTCCTTTGTTGTTAAACGCAAATCGCATCTTACGCAGCTTTCCTGTTCCTTTTATGACCTTTCCTGTTTTAGGGTGAATTAATATTTCTTGTTCTAACCTCCTTAAGTCTTCGTCTGTTAAATTTAGATTATTCCAATTTTTAGTAAACTCTAGTGTCTGAATAAAAGTTCTTGTCATTTGTTTTCCTTTGCATTATAATTTTACCCTATCAAATAGGGTAATGTCAATGAGTTATATTCAATCTGGGGTTTGTATGATATTGATAGTGGAAAAAAGAAATAGTTGATTAGAATATAGAATAATTATGATATTAAAATTATAAGATAATTTGCATTGTATGTTAAGCATTAATTTTAAAAAGATAAAAAAATCAGCAGGTGGTCCTATTATCCACCTACTGACTCCTACTGACAAATTGTCTTATAATAATTCCCTTATCTTTTCCTCAACAAGTTCCATATCCTCTGTTGGCTCAAATCTCGCAACCACATTTCCTTCGCGGTCTACTAGAAACTTTGTAAAATTCCATTTAATGTCTGGTTCATTTTTATAGTTGGGATGGCTACGCTCTAGCATACTTTCCACAAAGGGTGTAAGTGGATGCTCTGGATTAAAGCCTTTAAATCCTTTTTCTTCTTTTAAGAAGTTATATAGTGGCAGTGCATCCTCCCCATTAACGTTAATTTTTGAAAAGTGAGAAAAGGTAATTCCATATCTAGAATCACAGAAGCTGGCAATCTCCTCATCGCTTCCTGGTGCCTGATTTCCAAATTGGTTACATGGAAAATCAAGTATTTCTAATCCTGCTGCCTGATATTCCTCATACATATCCTGTAGATCATCATACTGTGGGGTGAAGCCACATTCTGTTGCACTGTTAATTACAAGAACAACCTTTCCCACGTATTCACTCATTTCTACCATAACTCCCGTGTTGTCTTTCGCTTCAAAATCATAAAAATTCATATGTATTTCCTCCTATTTTCTTTTATTCACTATCTATTTTCAGTTATAACTTCTTGTGCAAAACTACGAACTGCATCTAAATCATTGGCATCCGGCTTTCCCTTGTACATCATCTGAAAGCTACCCTTGCAATGATATTCTTTCTCATCTAATGTAATTCCTTCTTTATTCAACAGCTTCTCCACTTGTTTGTACGTTGATGGTAACAAAGCTGCGGTACTAAAATTAACCACTTTTCCAATTTTCTTGCCCTTTAAGCTTTTAATAAAATTCTTCACTTCACTATCTACACCCGCCGCGTAAACTGAGCTTCCCAAAAATAGGATATCAATTTCATCTTGCATCGGCACATCTACCGTTTCTGCCTTAATACCTGTCACTTCGCCGATTGCATCTGCTAGCTTCTTTGTATTTCCTGTTTTTGTGTAATATCGTATAGCTATATTCATTTCTCTCTCCTTTGTATTGTTTCCTATTAAATTGTACGCAATCTTTATTTTATATTACTCCATCTTATTTTTGCTGTCAATACCTTTTTTCAACAAAAAAGCATCAGACCAATTTTTAGTCTGATGCCTAGTTATCACTTCTTATCGTTATCATCATATTGTTCTTACTTGTCATCATAATGGTTCTTGCATTGAAGCACCATAATCATATTGTTTTCAACTTCATATACTAAGCGGTCTTTCTGATTGATACGCCGACTCCATAGCCCGCTCCTGTTTCCCCTAAGCATTTCTGGTTCCCCTTTTCCAGCAAATGGCGTTCTCTGTATTTCTCTTAAAAGCTCGTTTATCTTCTTTAATGTCTTTTTATCTTGGGCTTGCCAATATAAATACTCGTCCCAAGCATCCTCCGAGAATGTAATTTTACTCAAGCTCCATAGCCTCCAGTTCCTCTATTGTCTTTGTCACTACTTTGCCTTCATTTATTTGTTCTACGGATTTTTGTAACTGGGCCAAATTTTCCTTAGAATAAATCGAGTCAAATGGTGCTTCAATGTCAAATGGTATCTTTCGTTCTCTTAGTGCCTTTTTCGTATAAATCATATAAAATGTAGAAAGATTCATTCCCATCTCTGCACACATTTCATCAAGTTCCTTTTTCATCTCATCATCTATACGCAAACTAATTGTCGTCATCATTTTCACCTCTTTCTATCAATTATATTATATCACTTTTGAATATAATTGCAATCATTTTACATACAGTGTATTCTTTTTATCTTTTTTTATACATCTCATACAGCATTATCACCCATAATTATTGATGAATTGCAACCTAGGATTCCCATTTGTAGCCCAAGAATCCCGTTTTGTAAATGAATTTCTCGTTTTGTAATTATAATTCCCGTTTTGTAAATGAAAATCCCGTTTTGTAAGCGTCTTTCCCGAGTTTACAAA
>JAVBUL010000293.1:0-13245 GCA_031555415.1 Lachnospiraceae bacterium
TCTTATCTTTTGTAGGGTTGTAATTACGGTGTTTACACTCAGTACATGCCAATGTTATCTTTACGCGCACCGCTTCCACCTCCACTATTATTTTATTTTGCTTGCTTTTATGCGTTTCTTTTTTAGAAAAATTTACGCAAAAAAAAAAGACTTCTTCCATCGCTAGTACAATATAACACACCAAAACCGTGATGTCAATATTTTTTTAGCAACATCAAACTTTTTTCTTACGTATAAAAAGGTCCATGTTCTGGACCTTTTTATGTAGGAGTTTGGGAAGTTTATCTATATTTAGGATAATAAGCATTTTTATATATCACAATTATACTACATATCTTGATTTTGTCAAGTATTTTCTAAATATTTCGCATCTTCTGCTTTAAAAATGTAATCAAAGCTTTGTTTGCCCCCTAATTCTGATACATCTTCAATAATGATAATTCCCATAACCTTAGCAAATTTAGCAAGCACTGGATTTTTTTCAATCCCGTAAACTCGAGCTTTCGGATAAAGATGTTTGATCCGTGCCAAAGTTGCTCCGCACCCACATCCAATTTCCAATATACTTATATTTTTATTATCAGTAACATTTGCTCTTAGACTGTCAATATATTCACTTCTGATTTTTGTGTAATATGGAACCTCAAACTTCCATTTTTCCACTAATATCTTGGTATTCTTATTAAGATAATCCATATATTTCTTCTTATCTTTTGCCATATTCAAGCTTCCATAATGATAAATAAAGCTATTATAACACAGCAAATTCTCATATCCCGCCATCCCTAACATAAGGCCATAGTCCGTATCCTCACTATTTCCCCATTCATATCTGGTATCTAGCATTCCAATATCATTAAGGGCAACTCTCGAAATAAACATTGCAAATCCCACCAGCCACATCTTGTTTTCATATGAATTAGGTATTGGCACATTGATTTGTTTTGCATTCTCAATATACGCCTCTTTTGTTTCAAATCTTTGTATAAGCTCTTGTCCATTTGGAGCAAAGTTTGTTAAGGGACCTACAGCACCAACACTTTCTCTTTCATAAAGACCCATACGTAGCCAAAATAGTGAATTTGGCAATACAATAGTGTCATTATTCAGCAATAATATGTCATTTTGTTCATTTGCCATTTCTATTCCTTGATTACATCCCAATGCAAATCCAGCATTTTCTTTATTGCATTTTAAAACTATATCATTTTGCATTCTTAACCATTCGGTTATACCATCACTTGAAGCATTATCTACCACAACTATTTCATAAGTTTCTTTTAAATTATTTCTTCTTATACTTTCAACACAGTCTATCATTATATCTTTTATATTATAGGAAAGAAGTACAACAGAAAAATTTCGAACACTAAAACCCTTCATATTCCTTACTTCTTTTAAGCTTTTTTGAATAAGACTGACATCTTCTTCATTTTTGCAATAAAACAAAGCATTTTCAAAGCACAAATATGCTTGATTTATATTTTTATTAAAGTAGTAATTTCCTAACATATAGTACAATTCATAATGTAATGGCCATTGATGCAAACCTAAGCATATACATGCATAATACTCTTTTTCTCTTCCTTCATATTCATATATAGATGCGTTGAGTATCCAAAAATCTTCCGAACTCTCTCCTGCTTGATATAAAGTATCTGCTAAAGTTCTTGCACTATCCCATCTTGCATTTATCACCATTTCTTTTAGTATTTCTATATTTTCTTGCACTGTAAATCCTCCACAGTTTTTAGAGTACTCTATCAAACATCATTCCTGCATATATCGAAGACACATATGGACTCGTAAAATTCCTAATTGGATTTGGATATGCAATCAATTTTTTATTTACATAGTTAATAGGGTCTATCGATATCTCATCAGCCTTAATAGCAAGTGCCTTTTTAAAGTTATCTAGTTTCTCAAGACTATCTTTTAAGGTTCCTTCATTTGCAGATTGTATAAGTAAAGATTCTTCTATATTGATGCGTCCATCTTCCTGCACTAAAAAACCTGCTGAATCTAAATCATTTTTAAAGTAATTAACTACTGTTTTAATATCTTTGCTAAGTTTATTAGAATCATCTCCTGCTTTTCCTATATGTGATGTTGCCAAATCGACTATCGAGTTATAACTACCTATAAGCTCTGAAACATTTTCTATAATCGAATCAAAATCCTGTTTAAGACCTATTGTGGCTGTTTCATCCTCTAGACTTACATCTTTTAACGAAACCTCAAACTGATGTTTTAATGTAAACACATTAGATGCTGCAGTGTGTTCAACACCATTTACATGAAAACTTGCATTATTAGCCTCATTTGAAACTTTATCTAACCCAAGTATACTCACTGCATTCCCCGCATAACTCTTATCATTATTATCTATTTTAAAATTAAATCCGCTATAAGTTGTCACTCCTGTATTAGCAGACTCAATCTCTATGGCTGTGTTTCCCAAGTCATCTGATATCACTTTAGAATAAACACCTATGTTTGAACGATTTACTAACCTTGATATTTTTTCCTGCACATCCTTATTACTCTCTCCATTACGTACATTAAATGAGAATTCATAAGTATCTTCACCTACACTAAAATCAAATGAGTACTCACCTATTTTTAAATCTGTACCATTGGGATTCAAATAATTACCAGTATTAATCTGCGGTGTTGCTAATTTGTTAACCGCAATCTTAAATTCTTCTACCGAATCTGTATTTGTATCTTCACCTATATAACGTACATCAACCAAATTTTCATTACTAGATTCAGCTTTTTTTCTCATATAAGCAGATACAACATCATCAGCTGTCAATGAAGATGCAACATTCTTAAGCGAACGAGCCGCCTCTTTTATATCAATAGCATACTTCTGTACATTCTCTGTATCTAAAATCTTGTACAATGGCGACTTCTTATTAACTTTTAGCATAGAGTTATAAACCCCTCTAAGCTCACTTTTCTTGTGGGTATCGTACTTTGAAACTTCTTTGCCACCGTATGTAGACAGGTAGTAATTATAAGCACTGTTAATCATCGAATCACCTCCTTGTGTATAGATTCTAGACGCAGTAAAAATCCATTTTTACACTTATATTATACACCTTTTAGCCCTTTTTGTCAAAAAAGTTTTGTCAAAAAAAGTTTTGTCGAAAAAAGTTTTGTCGAAAGTTTTCTACTTATACATCCCATTTTCTTTTACATACAGACACATTTCATAAAATTCTTCCCTTGAAACTTCTTTATCCAATGTATCAAGTAACCACATAACACCATCTCTTAGATTAGTTTTTATATACTCGTTTTCCTTATAATTTGGCACTATTGCTAAAGTCATTCTTTTCATCTCCAAAAAGACCTCAAATAAAGGATTACTAAATCTTAAAAAAAGTATTTTCAACGCTGTAAAATAGCAATTCACTATAAAATCATATTCCAATATACTTTTATACCTTGGAATAAAGCCTCTCTTTTCATACTCCTGCCATTTAAGCAGGCTTACTTTAAGTATATCCAAATGATAATTTTGATTCATCTTTAATACTGTAGACTCTCCATTAACACAGTAATGATACAAATTCTTTTCTATGATATATACATTTTTAATATACAAATTAATCAGCATTCCCCAATAATGATCTTCGTAAGCAATGCCTTCCGGAAAGCAAATATTGTTATCGTATATAACATTTCGCTTATATAACTTATCCCAAACATTGACACTCACTATATCTGCCAATATAAACTTCTCTCTTTGAGCATCTGATGTAATTTCACATAAAATATCATTTTCACCGGTAAACATACTATGAGGCGCATCACTTCCGTCCATATAATCCCTAGTATGTTTACAATGTACTATATCACAATCATGCTGTATCAGTTTATTATATAATTCTTCATACATCGTCACTTCTACAAAATCGTCAGAGTCTACAAACCCTATGTATTCTCCCGTAGCATATGATAAGCCTATATTTCTTGCACCGCCTTGTTTCTTATTTTCTTTGCAATCTACTACCATTATGCTATCTGGATATTTCTTCTCATAATCTAATATATACTGTAATGTATTATCTGTTGATGCATCATTTATAAATATTAACTCTAATTTTTCTATTCCTATTGTCTGATTTACTAAAGATTCCATACATCTAACTATATAGTTTTCAACATTATAGCATGGAATTATTACACTTATTAATTTATTCATATTACTTCGCTCCTTCTCCATACCATACTGTTTTGCATACGAATACATCTCTTCAAATTCTTCTATTGATATAAATCTATCCAGAGTATCTAACAACCATTTAAGCTCTTCTTTTAAAACGCCATTTATATATTCATTATTCTTGTAATCTGGAATTAATTTTAAAACTGTTTTTTTCATTTCCAAAAAAACTTCATAGGATGGATTTCTAAACCTTAAAAATAGCATTTTAAGTCCCATAAGATAATACATTTTAAAAAATTCATATTCAAGTTCTTTTCTGAATTTAACAAGAGCTCCTCTTTGTGTATATTCCTGCCACCTTAGCAAATTTGATTTAAGCATATCAAAGTGATATGCCTCATCAGTCTTAAGAACTGTAGATTCTTGATTCACGCAATAATGATACAATCTCTTCTCTAAAATATATATACGATTCACGTACAATTGATACATTTGATTCCAAAAGGCATCCTCATAAGCCATTTTTTCTGGAAAATGTATATTGTTGTCAAATATAATAGCTCGCTTATATAGCGTATCCCACAGACCTATATCTGTATCTGAAACAATAAACACTTTTCTATCAGCATCCAAAGTAATATCATATAATACATCTGCCTTACCTGTTAGTATATCCTCTGACCTAAAACTTCCATCACACAAATCTCTCACATGCTCACATTTTACCACATCACAATTATATTGTATCATTTTTGCATAAAGTTCTTCATACATCGTCACTTCCACAAAATCATCTGAATCTACAAATCCTATATAATCACCTGTAGCATATGTCAACCCTATATTTCTAGCTCTACCTTGTCTTCCATTTTCTTTACAATCAATTACTATTATACTTTCTGGATACTTTTTTTCATAATCCAATAAATATTGTAATGTATTATCTGTCGATGCATCATTTACAAGGATTATCTCTAATTTTTCTATTCCTATTGTTTGATTAACCAAGGATTCCAGACAGCGAATTATATACTTTTCTACATTGTAACAAGGAACTATTATGCTTATTAATTTAGATTTATCAATTTCCTTTTCCATTCCATACACTTTTACATACGTATTTATTTTTTCAAATTCTTCTCTCGAAACCTCTTTATCTAGAATATCAAACATCCATTTAAAGCTTTCCTTCACACCATTATTCAAATATTTATTATTCTTATAATCCGGAACAATCTCCAAAACTGTTCTTTTAATTTCCACAAAAGCCTCATATAGAGGATAATCAAATATTTCAAAAAGCATTTGCAACCCCATATAATAATATGTCCTTATGAAGTCATATTCTAATGCTCTTTTATACTTTTGTAACGCACCCATTTCCTCGTACTTCTGCCATGTAATAAGACTAACCTTAAACCTGTCCCAATGATATGACATATTCTTTTTCAATACTGTAGATTCTTCATTAACACAATAATGATATAGTATTTTTTCTACAACATAAATGCGCTTTGCATATAAATAAAACATTGATCCCCAAAATATATCTTCATATGCTACCCTTTCTGGAAAGCAAATATCATTATCATATATAATACTTCTACTATAAAGTTTATCCCAGGTATTTACACCCATAAGATTTGAAACTATGAATTCTTCTCGTTGAGTATCTGATATAATTTCATACAGAGCATCTCGTCTTTCTGTTGATATGCTATACAATTTATCATTACCATCACACATATCCCTTACATGTTCACACTTTACTATATCGCAATCGTATTGAACCGCCTTACTGTATAACTCTTCATACATTGTATCTTCCACAAAATCATCTGAATCTACAAATCCTATATAATCGCCTGTAGCATATGTCAATCCTATATTTCTAGCTCTACCTTGTCTTCCATTTTCCTCACAGTTTATCACTATAATATTATTTGGGTACTTTTTTTCATACTCCAGCAAATATTGTAATGTTTCATCTGTTGACGCATCATTTACAAGAATTATTTCTATGCTATCCATCCCTATTGTTTGATTGACTAGGGATTCCAGACAGCGAACTATATATTTTTCTACATTATAACAAGGAACTATTATGCTTATTAGTTTTGACATACTACACCTCTTTTTTCTATAATATATACTTGTCCGGTCTTCTATCCCGAAATACACCCCAACTTTGTCTCATCTGGCAAATATCATCCAAGTCAAACTCATGGACAATAAAGCCTTCTTCAACTCTATCACACTCTTCAACCACTTCTCCTGTCTCATTCGCAATAAATGTAGACCCATAAAAATTAAGCAATGATTCTTGGTTTGAATTATTCTCCGTCCCTTGGACAACTTCTATTCCAACTCTATTAGCTGCTATAACCGGCATTATATTTGAACCTGCATGCCCTTGCATACATCTTTGCCAATGTGGCTTACTATCACATTCCAATATAGGTTCCGAACCAATGGCTGTAGGATAAAACAATAGTTCCGCCCCCAAAAGTGCCATACTTCTTGCAGACTCTGGAAACCATTGATCCCAGCATATACCTATACCTATCTTACCAAATCTAGTATCCCACACCTTAAATCCTGTATCTCCCGGTGTAAAATAAAACTTTTCTTGGTAAAAATGATCATCTGGTATATGTGTCTTTCTATATATTCCAAGCACACTTCCGTCTGCATCTATTATTGCCACCGTATTGTAAAATGCGTTTCCAGATTTTTCGTAAAAACTAATTGGAAACACTACGCCTAGCTCTTTTGCTAAGATTTGAAATTCTTTTATTGCTTTATTATCCTCAACTGTTGTTGCTAGATTATAATAGTCATAGTTTTTCTCTTGACAAAAATATGGCATCTCAAACAATTCCGGAAGCAAAATTATATTTGCTCCAGCTTTCGCCGCATCCCTTGCCAGTTTTTTTGCATTTTCTATATTCTGCTGCACTATTTTATTTATTGAAGCTTCATCTTTAAAAATTTCACTTAATACATTGCTCTCATAACAGCATTTCATTTGAACTGCTGCAACCTTTACATTTCTCAAATCAAATACCTTCTTTCTACTTTATTTTTGGAATCTGTTGTGTTATACAGTGAATATTTCCACCACCTATAAGTATGTCTCTTGCATATATTTGAACCACTTCTCTAGACGGAAAAAGTTCTTCCAATACCTTTTTTGCCTTTACATCATTCTCATCATTAAAACCTGGCATAACTATAGCGCCATTCGATATATAAAAGTTTGCATAAGATGCTGCTAACCTTTCATTTTCACCTCTTGTAGGCTCCATATCCATATGATCAAGTCCTTCTCTTTCATCATCCGTTATATAAACAGGTGATGGCAATGGCAGCTTATGCACCTTTATCTTTCTACCTTTTGCATCTGTTTCATTTAAAAGAATATCTAAACAACTCCTTGACATCTCATATTGCGGATCATTTTCATCATCTGTCCAAGACAATACCACATGACCCGGCGCTGTAAAGGCGCATATATTATCCACATGCTCATTAGTTTCATCATTATATATTCCACATTTTAACCATATTACCTTTTCGACCCCCAAATACGCTTTAAGCTTTTCCTCTATTTCTAACTTTGACATCTCTGGATTTCTTCCACCGCTAAGCAAACAATTTTCTGTTACCAAGACAGTCCCTTCACCATCAACATGAATTGAACCACCTTCTAATATAAAATCTCTGGCATTATATATATCCGTATCCATCATATCACAAAATTTTCTAGCCATCTTATTATCTTTATCCCACGGAAAATAAAGTCCATCTTGCAAACCACCCCATGCGTTAAATCCCCAATCAATTCCCCTTCTTTCACCTTTACCATTTATAACAAAAGTAGGCATGTAATCTCTTGCCCATGAATCGTTCGATGACATCTCAATAACTCGTATACATTCCGGAAGCATCTCTCTCGCTGTATCATATCCAGCTTCACTTACACATACTGTTACTTTTTCTGATTTCGCAATGGTCTCTGCCACCTTTACAAACGCTTTTCTTGCCGCTACGGCTCCATACTGCCATGAGTCTGCTCGTTCCGGCCATATAATAATACATCCCTCATGTTCCTCAAACTCCGCAGGCATATGAAATCCATCTTCTGTTGGTATTGAATTTAAAATATTCATTCTTATATACTCCTCTTAAAACTTTTTGTATATGCGTAGTATTCTTTTGCTTTTTCCAAGTCACCCAAACATTCATAAATTACCCCTATGTTATGAAATGCTTTATAGCTATTTGTACCTTCTACTTTATATCTCTTAATAGTAGTTGCTTTTCTAAATTCTTCTACAGCTTTTTCAAACAATTCATTATTCATATATATCAGGCCCATAAGAAACACAAAATCTGCTAAATCGCAGAAGTTATCATATACCCCTTCAAGACCCATCGCCTCTTTAGCACACCCTAATTTCAATAGTGTATAGCCATATGATATCACCATATCATACACAAACCCTAGCCTTTCATCTACATCATAGCTAAGTGCTTCATTAAAATACTCTAAAGCCTTTTCGAAATCGTGTACTATATAATAACTTTTACCTAGTTGATATAACACATATGGTTTATCATCTTCTGATATACTTTCTAATTCTATTAAAAGCAACTCAATATTCCTATTTGCTTTCTTTAGTATAACTTCCTTTGTTCCATTATATCCATCATGCGACACTACAATATCTGTTTTAAAGCTTTCTAACTCTTTACCGCACCGAGAAACAACCTGTTCGTGAATTCTTCCACTATAATGCCATTTTCTCCTATCATATATTCTACATATCCACTCAAGCTCTGTTTCTACTTCCCCGTCACGCTCATATATATTTTTTTGAACTATTCGCCCTACTTTGTTTCCGTCACATAAATCCTTCTCTAATCTTTTAACATCTATCTTTTCTTCTAAATATTCATCCGAGTCAATCATTATTATATAGTTATTATTCGCTTTTTCTGCTACAAAATTTCTTGCTTTACCAAAATCAAATGCTCCATCTGCATTCTGATAATCGTATACCTTATCTGTGTAATTTAAACATATAGACTTCGTATTATCTGTAGAACCAGTATCAGCTATAACTATTTCTATATCATTTACCAAGAGTGCTTTCAAGCATTTATCTATTGTATTTTCTGAATTTTTCACTATCATACATATTGAAAACATGCCTAACTCCTCTCTTGTACAGTTTTAAATATCTTTTCCAACTGCATCTCATAACTAAACTCTTTTTCTATCTTCCTCTTACCAGCTATTGATATAGATTTTCTTTCCTCTTCATGCTCTAGATAGTATTGCACCTTATATAATAAATCTTCTCTGCTTTGATACATAACCAACTCTTTACCATCTTCAAAATACTCTGCTATTTCCGGTTGATAATTAGTTATCAAAAAACCTCCTGCTGCCAATACATCCATCACTCTTAGACTTATTCCTGACCTAATTCCGCGTGGAGTGATATTAAGATTTATCTTTGAATTTGCAAACATAAGAGGCATCTCATCTTCATATCTTAATATTCCCTTTTCATCTATATTACTTATACTTTTACAGCTTTGATTTGAATACAATGCTACTTTAAATCTACCTGATAATATTTGTAATATTTCTTTTCTCTCAACATTAGAAATCTTCTCTCTTATTATTCCCAGTAGCAATTCTCTCTGTGTTATACCAATTTCCTTGTCCATATTAAAATCAATATATTTTAGCATTTCATCTGCTACATCAGTTTCCATTGCATCCTCAACTAAATCATAACCCCATATTTTTAGTTGCGCCTTTACAATCGCATCCACATATCCTTTGCAATATGCTGAAATATGATTTATATTATCAAATAAATTATCTTCTTTCAAAGAGCCCATAAAAGCCACTTGTTTATTAACAAATCTACTATTAACATTTTCTGTATTTTCTAACAGCGTATTTATTCTTTTAACATTTGCACCCAATGGCATATGAAATATATTTTTTACGTCTTTATTTGCAAGTTTCATCACATCGAAACTATCAAAACTAAACACAAAATTATACGGATTATAAATCATCTCTGAATATAATGTATTATGAGGAGAATCGTATATCCATGATATATACACTATCTTTCTAAGAAGAGCAACCTTTGAAATAATAGGAAAATAATCTATTGAAAATATATAATCATATTCCTTTTCTTCTAGTTTTTCATTCAAAAAGTGCACAAAGTCCGAATCTGATAAATAGTTTTTAATGTCATAATTTATCACTTCTACAACATTTCCCATATTTATCATTGCTTCTACTATATCATTTTTAACTGATTCTTCCCACGTATAATAGAGTATGTTCAATACTATGCCTCCCTGAATATCTTTTCAACCATCTGTTTTAACCTTATATCTATTGTATGAAAACTTCTAACCTTTTCAAATCCATTTCTGGCTATCTGTTTTCTTTCATCTTCATGTTCTAAATAATACTTTATCTTACTAATTAAATCATCTTCACTCGTGTAAACTTCTAGGTCTACACCTATATCAAAGTATTCGCTAATTTCTTCTTGATAATTTGTTATTAAAAACCCACCACATGCCAGTACATCCCATACCCTTTGTGATAAGCCCGACTGAATCGTACGTGCTGTTATTTGAAGATTTATCTTACTCTGATTAAATATCAATGGCATCTCCGTAAGTGATTTTGCTAAACCTTTATTTACTATTTTGGGAATACTACTGGTATCACTACCTGTATATATATGAGTATCAAACTTTTCCGACACAGCTCTCAGAAGACGAATCCTTTCTTGTTCTGATACCTTGACACCCAAAAAATGTTCAGATAACAGTGCTTTATTATCTTTTCTAGAACCTTCCGGAAAGATTTGATACGCTTTTGTTATCTCCATAAACTTATTTACTATATCTTCATCTAGCATATCATAAATCATATTATAACCATATATTTTCAACTGACTTTCTATTATTCCGTCAAAATAACCCTTCATATATGGAGGATAGTCCTTTTCAAAATTGTTATAAGGGCATTTCTCTGTATACAAAGAGCCTATAAAAGATACATCTGACTCATACTTTTTATTGTCTACTATAACGTTCTGCATCCGGTCAAAATCAGCACATAGAGGCGTATAAAATATACCTTCTTCATTATCCATAATATGCCTACTATACTGTACCTTATCAAATATAAATACTCTATTACATTTATTCTTTATAGTATCCGAATACAACTCCCAGACAGGACAATCTACTATCACACTCACATATATAATATTATAGATATTGCAGATAGCTGATAATACAGGGAAATAATTAATGCTCATAACAAATAAAATCTTATTATTATCTAAGATTTTCTGTACATTCGTTATAACATCATTAGGTGATATTGATTTTCGAGACATTTCTGAATTTTCTTCTATTACATCTATTCCCATTCTCTTTAGTCCATCAATATACATAGGCTCACATATACTATTATACCTATAAAACAATACGTTCATTATTACCTCTATTTTATTATAGTATTTTTTATAAACTCTTCGTAATTACATACTTGACTAACCTTACGGAATCCATTCTCCGCAATTTTTTTTCTTTCTTCGTCATGCTCTAAATAATACTCTATTTTATTAAGTAAATCTTGTTCACTTTCAAAATATACAAAATCTACATTTGGTTCAAAATGCCTAAATAAATCCGCTTGATAATTTGTCAACAAAAATCCCTTTGATGCCATAATATCAATAGCTCTAAGTGGTATTCCTGTTCTTATTGACTTCAATGTGATATTAATATTTATCTTACTCTTGTTAAAAACATAAGGCATCTCATCATAATAATCTATACTACCATAGTTTATAGCATTTTCTATAATATTTCCTTCTGAATTTGTGTATAAGCTTAACTTAAACCTTTTTGCTATCGCTTTTAAAAGCCTTTTTCGTTCTATTTCTGTTACCTTTCTAGATAGAAAATAATCCGCATACACGTACTTTTTAGTTGCTATACTATCATTTCCTTCTTCATAAGGATAAGCTCTATATATTTCTTCTAATATTTCATCAGTTATCATTTCCTGAAGAAAATTATATCCATAAATATATGATTGAGCATTTATAACACTGTCCAAGTAACCTTTTGTATATTCCGATGTACTATTTAGTTTTTCTGCCAATCGATCATATAGGGTATGTGCTTCATTATAAAAAGCGCCAACAAATGCCACATCATTATTAATATTTCTTGCAAAATCATTATTAACTTGTACCATCTTTTCATATCTTTCGATATAAACAGGAAGCGGAGTATATTTTACCGTATCTACTCCGCCTCTTAAAAGTTCTTCATACATTGAATAATCAAATATATGTATTGTGTTGCACTTATTGACTAACGAAAAGTGATAAAGTGCAATATGTGGATTATCATATACTACAGAAATATATTTAAAACCATATCTTTCGCAATTCATAGAAACAATAGGATAATAATTAAGCGAAAACACTATATCTGGTTTATAATTTTGCTGAATCATATCATCAAAATAATTATCAAACTCTAAACATTTTCTTTCATTTAAGGAATCATGATAAAAACTTATTATGTTATGACCAGACTTTGATAAAATCATCTTTACATCTAATAAACCAAAAGATTTTGTTTCCAATACCCATATATTCATTTTAAGTACTCCTGCAACTTAATCCTGATACTTCAAACTAATTTCATCTATTAACTCTAAAAATGGAATTATATCGTTCTTTAAAACATTATAAATCCTTTCATCATCCTTGGATACAATAGAATCATTAAGTTCTACTACAGATTTATTAATCTTTTCTTTATCTATTATCATTTCATTTTCATTTATTAAATCCATAGTCCCATTTACAACTTGAATTTCCCAGTTTACACCTTTTAGTATATGTATGAGATATTCATCTGTATCTTCTTTTTTATTACCACTGAATTCTTCTGCTACTTCTTTTAACTCTTTTAACGCTCTTTGA
>JAVBUL010000173.1:0-10650 GCA_031555415.1 Lachnospiraceae bacterium
CAGAGAGCAGATGGAGCTTTCCTTGTACTTGCGATTGATGGCAGACAGGCAAATAGTCTTGGAGCATCATTTGCAGATTTACAGTTGATAATGCAGGAGTACGGTGCAGTTAATGCATCTACAATGGATGGTGGAACATCAACACAAATGTACTATAATGGTGAAGTTATAAATACACCATATTCACCAACAGGTCCAAGAAACTGCCCAACAGCATTCTTAGTTAAAGGAGAGTAGTTATTATGGAAAAGAAGAAAAAATTAGGTTCTTTTGGAATCTTTCTGATTGCATATTCGGCAATTTTTATATTACTTATTGGTATTGGACTTATATATCTTAACGGACTATTAAAGGATTATGACTCAAGTTTACCAAACAATGTTATGAAGGGTGTTATAGAAAAATTTACACCTGATAGTATTGGAAATTTATTGGAAGAAAGTGACGTTGAGCTCACAGATTTTGAAAAAATAGATATTGTTGAGGAAAATTTGAAAGAAACTCTATCTAAAGGCGAAGTATCATTTAAAAGAAAAGCAGGTGAATATACAGATAGTAAACCTGTGTTTATGATTACTGTAGAGAAAGATATTATAGCTAAGGTAAGCCTTGAAAAGACGGGTGAGAATAGCCATGGTTTTGATGAATGGAAACTGGGAAATGTATCTTTTTCAGATGCTGTAAAAGCTAATAATAAAGTTACAATTAAGGCACCACAAAAGGCTGAGATTACGGTTAACGGAGTAGTGGTAAGCGAAGAATATAAAAAAGGTGAAGATGTACTTATTACAGAAAGTAAGAATATATCAGAATATACAGATGAGATATATACAAGAGAATATGAAATAACAGGACTTATACAAAAACCTGAAATAGAAGCGAAGCTTCAAGGAGTTACTCTTATATGTGAAGAAAAAGATGGAGTATATACTTTTGAGTTTCCAGAAGATAATGCACTACTAGAGTCCCAAAAGGAACATATAGAAGAAATTAATAGACATTATGGAATGTATATTATAAACAGAGGTAATCTTGAAAAGCTTAAATCATTTATGATAGGAAAGGCTAAAGAATATATTAGTGATATACCTGCTGTATGGGCATTTTTATATGGAAAAACATATACTTATGAGTTTAAAAATATGACAGTTGATAATATTAAAAAATATTCTGATACATGTTTTTCCTGTAATGTATATTTTGATTTATATGTAGATTGGACTACAGGGAATAAGACATATGAAACAGATATGGAATATATATTTGTAAATGTTGATGGAGAATGGCTTTTAGCTGATTTTATAATAAACTAATTGTAAGAAAGAGGATAGTCTGATGAGTAAAATAAGAACAAGATATGCACCAAGCCCAACCGGAAAGATGCAGGTAGGAAATTTAAGGACAGCATTATATGAGTATTTAATTGCGAAGCATGAGGGTGGAGATTTCATTATTAGAATCGAAGATACTGATCAAGAAAGATTAGTAGAAGGTGCTGTAGATATTATATATAGAACTATGGCAGGAACAGGACTTATTCACGATGAAGGTCCTGATAAGGATAAAGGTTTTGGACCATATGTTCAAAGTGAAAGACAAGCTACAGGTATGTATCTTGAATATGCAAAAATGCTTGTGGATAAGGGTGAAGCTTATTATTGTTTTTGTGATAAAGAAAGACTGGATTCTCTTAAACAAGTGATTGGAGATAAAGAAATATCTGTATACGACAAGCATTGCTTAGGTCTTAGTAAAGAAGAAGTAGAAAACAATCTTGCCAAAGGAATGCCTTATGTTATAAGACAAAACACTCCAAAAGAAGGAACGACTACATTTGTAGATGATATATATGGTGAGATTACAGTAGATAATAGTGAACTAGATGACATGATTCTTATTAAGTCAGATGGATTCCCTACTTACAATTTTGCAAATGTTGTAGACGACCATTTAATGGAGATTACACATGTAGTTAGAGGAAACGAGTATATTTCATCATCACCAAAGTATCAGAGATTATATGATGCTTTTGGATGGGAAGTGCCAAAATATGTACATCTTCCACTTATTACTGATGAGAACCATAAAAAGCTTTCAAAAAGAAGTGGTCATTCATCATATGAAGATTTGATTGAGCAAGGATTTATATCAGAAGCTGTAGTGAATTTTATTGCATTATTAGGATGGAGTCCGGAGGATAATCAGGAAATCTTTACATTAGAAGAGTTAGTACAGAAATTTGATTATCATCATATAAGTAAATCACCGGCAGTATTCGATATAGTTAAACTTAAATGGATGAATGGTGAGTATATAAAGGCAATGGATAATGAAAGATTTTATGAGATAGCAATGCCTTATTATAAAGAAGTGGTAAAGAAGGATTTAGACTATAAAAAGATTCTTGATTTAGTTAAGACAAGAATAGAAGTACTTCCGGATGTTAAAGACCATATTGACTTCTTTGAAGAGCTTCCAGATTATGATATAGAAATGTATACACATAAGAAGATGAAAACAGATGCAACGATTTCACTTGATATATTAAAGGAAATGTTGCCAATGCTAGAGAGTATTGAAGATTATTCAGTAAATAACCTACACAGTACAATAATGGGATATGTTGCAGAAAAAGGTATAAAGAACGGAACAGCTCTTTGGCCAATCAGAACAGCAGTTTCAGGAAAGCAAATGACTCCAGGTGGTGCATTTGAGATAATGGAGATTATCGGTAAAGAAGAAACAATTAGACGTATTAAAAAGGGAATAGAAAAGCTTTCTTAAAGAGGTAAAGGTTGAAAGAACATAATGGCATTCAATGAATCTCAAAACAAAGCGGTGGATCATTTAAGTGGTCCACTGCTTGTTTTAGCCGGTCCCGGTTCAGGGAAAACAACGGTTATAACCCATAGAACTAAAAAGTTAATATTAGAACATGGAATTAATCCATCAAATATACTTGTAATTACATTTACAAAGGCAGCAGCAGTAGAAATGCAGGAGAGGTTTTATGAACTGACAGGAGGAAATAGATATCCTGTTTCTTTTGGTACTTTTCATGCAATATATTTTAAAATATTAAAATATGCTTATAATTACAGTGCGTCAAATATATTAGCAGAAGATAAAAAGTATGAAATTATTAAAGAAATAACAGCAGATTTGGAACTTGAAATAGATGATGAGACAGAGTTTATATCAGGAATAATAAGTGAAATAAGTCAAGTCAAGAGTGAAATGATAAACCTTGATTACTATTACTCAAAAAACTGTGGTGAAGATATTTTCAAGAAAATATATAAGAGATATAATGATAAACTAGTAAGAAGCAATGTTATAGATTTTGATGATATGCTTGTTATGTGCTATGAGCTGTTTGTAAAAAGACCGGATATATTAAAAATGTGGCAGGAAAAGTATAAATATATATTGATAGATGAATTTCAAGATATAAATAAAGTTCAATATGAAGTTGTAAAAATGCTTGCAAGTCCAGAAAATAACTTATTTATAGTAGGTGATGATGACCAGTCTGTTTATAGATTTAGAGGGGCTAAGCCAGAGATAATGCTTAATTTTCCAAAGGATTATAAGGATGCAGGTATTGTTACACTTGATACAAATTACCGTTCTACAAATAGCATTATAGAAGCTTCATTAAGGGTAATAAATTATAACAAAAGCAGGTTTGGTAAAGAAATAAGGACTATCCATGAGCAAGGAGAGCATATCCTTATTAAAGAATGTAAGAATAGCTTTGATGAGGCAAAGCAAGTAATAGAATTTATTAATGAGCATATAAAACAGGGTGGTGAATATAAGGATATAGCAGTCATCTATCGAACTAATACTAATCCAAGAGTATTGGTGGAAAAGCTTATGGAGTTTAATCTGCCATTTAAAATAAAAGATGCCCTGCCTAATATTTACGAGCATTTTCTATCGAAAAATATTTTGTCTTATATAAATATTGCTATGGGAAATGGCAAAAGAAGTGACTATTTGCAAATTATAAATAGACCTAAGCGTTATATTTCAAGAGAGGCTTTTAGAAGCATTGAGATAACAATTGATGACCTACGTGATAATTATAAAGACAAAAGTTATGTTATTCAAAGACTGGATAAATTAGAGTATGATTTAAATATGCTAAAGTCAATGAACCCTTATTCTGCAATTAACTATATACGACATGGAATTGGTTATGAAGAGTATATCAAAGAATATGCTGATTATAGGAGGATAAAACCAGAAGAGCTATATGAGGTACTAGATGAACTTGCAGAGGCATCAAAGCCGTTTAAAAACTATCAAGAGTGGTTTTTACATATAGAAAATTATGGGAAAGAGCTTATTAGGCAAAATAAAGAGCGAATGCAAAAGAAAAACTGCATAGAGCTTTCAACAATGCATAGTTCAAAAGGACTTGAGTATGAAAAGGTAATTATATTAGATGCAAATGAGGGAATAACACCACATAAAAAGTCAGTGTTAAAAGAAGACATAGAAGAAGAGAGAAGATTATTTTATGTAGCAATGACAAGAGCCAAGAAAATACTGCATATTTACTATTGTAAAGAAAAGTATGGTAAGAATTCAGAAGTATCAAGATTTGTAGAAGAGATTGTTGAAAATGATACTTCAATAAAGGTAGGGGTAAAAGTTATACATATGAAATATGGTGAGGGGATTGTACGAAAAACAGATAAAGAAAGGCTAAAAGTCTACTTTCCACAGATTGATAAAGAAATAGATTTTGACAAAAAGACCGTGCTTTCTAAAGGAATTATAGTAACCATATAAAAAGTGATTGTATTTTATGGGTATATTTGGTACATTATATACATAGAACGAATGCATATAATATATGCTGATAAGGAGGACCATAATAATGGGCGACAATAACGAAATGAACGAATTAGACGAAGAAATGTTTGTTACACTTACACTTGATGATGATACAGAGGTAGAATGTTTAGTAGTGACAATATTTGAAGCAAATGAGAAAGATTATATAGCACTTCTTCCAACAGAAGGCGAAGAAGCAGAAGAAGGTGAAGTATATCTTTACCGTTATTCAGAAGATGCAGATGGCAATCCAAACTTAGAATCAATTGAATCAGATGAAGAGTATGAAGTAGTTGCAGATGCTTTTGATGAGTGGCTTGATGCACAAGAATATGATGAAATAGCAGAAGATGAAGAAGACGAAGAAGAAGAGAAATAAAAACTATTTTATTTTGGATGAAATTCTTTTTAATTTACTTGTAAATGGTTGATAAAGCATACAGATAAGTATTGAGTTAAAGATACCATGAGATATATTAAAGGCGATTCCTGAAATAAATATCACCATGGCAGAAGATACATTTAGTGTATTTCCGAAGTATGAAATAGTTAAAGTATCTGTGATTAAACTATATAGTATAGCAGATATAAAACCGTATACGATAAAGACTACCAATTCTAATAAAGATTTGTTAGTCTTTTTTTGTTTATTACGGGAACTAAAAAATTTACCGATTATACCAGCAATAAAGCCAATAAGTCCCCAAGCGGTCATTTGAAATAATGTCCAAATACCTTGTCCGAGTAGCATATTTGAAAAAAGTGCAGAAGCGGAGCCAGTGATGAATCCATAAATAGGTCCCATAGAGGAACCTGTAATTATAACAAGAGCAGTGACAGGCTGCACTTGTGGAATTATACTAAAAACCAATCTTCCAAGAGAAGCGGCACTACACATGATAACAATAGGTAAAAAGTTCTTTGGTGCAGGTTTGCTTTTTTCAAAGAGAACAAGGAAAAAAAGATTGATTATGCAGTTTATTAATATAGTAATTAAAAGATAATTATTCAATATTTGACTCCTTAAGTTTCTTGATTAATAAGTTAAGTGTAGGTGTATTATCAACTAACCCTCTGGTTACTCTAGCGATATCTGTTGTATAAAAGTTATTATTGCTAAAGAAATGTTCAGGTGATTCTAGTGCTGTAATATTACCCTTAAAAAGCATAGCACATCTTGTAGCATTTAAAGCCGCAAACATTAGATCGTGTGTAATTATAACTACAGTAATACCATTTTCACGCAGTTGTGTTATAAGCTCTGAAAGCATAAGCTTTTGACTGCCATCTAATCCTTTTGTTGGCTCATCTAATAGTAATATATCAGGTGATAGCAGTAGTATTTTAAAAAGAGCAGCTAACTGCATTTGACCGCCTGAAAGGTCAAGTGGATTGTATTCGAAAAAATCAGGAATATACTTGAAAATAGGATATTTTTTAATTTGAGTTTCAATAATAGATTCATCTGTAATACTATTTACTTTTAAAATATATTTTAGGTCTTCGATTAATGTATCCTTGATAAATGAAAGCGCAGGATTTTGAACTAGCATACCAACTTTTCCAGATACTTTAAGTTTTCCCTTATAGAATTTTCTATAACCACTTATAACAGACATAAGTGTTGTTTTTCCGGTGCCATTTCCGCCTATTAGGAAAAAGCATTCGGATTTTTTTATATCGAGAGTTAAGTCGCATATAACATTATCATCTAGCTTATTATATTTAAAATAGCCATGTTTAATAGATATAGCAGTTTCACCATTAGTATTAAAAGTTTTGTTACTAAATTTCGAAGGAGTAGAGGATTTGGTTTCAAAAGTTCTGTTTTTAATAAGATTTTTAAACCATTTACGACAGTCATTTACAAGTAAAGGGTAATCGTTTTTTGAGTCATCAAATTTTGATACATCAAATTTTGATACATCAAAGTTTGATATATTAAAATTTAATATATTAAAGGTATTGAAAAGCTTAATAGTAGCAGGAAGTGATTGTGAAAAGACTGAGTTATTTAAAGTATAACGAATAAAATCATTTGTTACACCATCAAAAGTAAGCTTTCCATCTTCCATATAAAGCACCCTGTCTGCTATATTTAAGGTCATATCAAGATTGTGTTCACATATAATAACAGTAATACCAAGCTCAGAGTTTAAGCGTTTAATAATATTTAAAAACCAGTATGAATTAACAGGATCAAGCTGTGACAGTGGTTCATCTAACAGCAAGATATCGGGATTACTGATAAGTACGGAAGCTAAATTTACAAGCTGCTTGCTTCCGCCAGAAAGTGTATGGCATTTTTTATCAAGGAGATCTTCAATACCAAGAAAAGCACTTATTTCACTTAAACGTAAATTAATTTCACCGGTAGTCATACCGATATGTTCACAACCAAAGATGATTTCATCGAATACATTTTCCATAACAATCTGGCTGTCAGGATTTTGGAAAACGTAGCCAATATTTAGGTTATCTTTTAAAGAAATATTACCATTAACATCTCCTAAAGGGGTAAGTTCTTTTTTTAAATGTTTTAACAAGGTGGTTTTACCACAGCTTGAAAGCCCACATAAAAGTACCAATTCACCTTCTTCAATGGAAAACGAGATATCATTTAAAGTATTATATTGTGATTTTGGATAAGCAAAGCTTAAATTTTTGACTGATAGTACCATAAAACCTCCATATAAATATTGTATATTATTGGTAAAGCAGCAATAATATAAATGTAATTTACAAATCCCATAACAGTTATTAATGTTAAAAAGATAGCAGCAGTTATCAATATAAAATCACTTATTTTAAAAAGGTACTTTTTATATGTTTTCTTAGTTTTGCTTCCATATCCTCTTCCAGTCATGGAAAGTGCAGTATCTATCGAATCTTCTAATAAAACAGAAATGAGTACTGTAAAAACGGTGGAAGCATATCTTATTTTAGATACAAAACCTGATGAAGTCGTTATCCCTTGAGTGAAAAGGGCTAGCTTTATGGTATCAAGCTTATTTCTAAAGCGTTCAAAAATGCTAAAAGACATTGATATTATAAGTCCGAATACAGGTAAATGTTTGGAAAATAAGTAATTTATTTTTCCGGTGTCAACGGATTTATTAAAGCAATTAAACCATAGCATAAAGCAAGAAATCATTATACTGGAATATATTCCGTATACAAGTGACTCTATTGTAAGAGGAACACCATTTACATATAAAAAAGGTGTTTCGCCTGAGTGATTAAAAATAATGTTAAAGATTCCCATAAAAATAGTTAATAAGGTAAAATAAATAAAAGACTTTAGATATTTTCGTATGCCTCTTAAAAGAATATCTTGTACACTTAGAGTAACAAAAATAAAAATCAAGTATTTATTATACCCTATACTTAAAAAGCTAATGAGTAATAGAATAAAATAAATAACTAAACTTATTGGATGAAAGTTATAAAAATGATTTGCAATTTTTGTATTTGTTTTCATTAAAACCATTACCTTTCTAGTCAATAGTTAAAGTGTAATAAAAGCAGATGGAGTCACCAGTATTAAGCTTATAATTACCGCAGCCCACTGACGGTGAAATATCATTAACAAAGTATTTCCATCCGCTTGTACTACCATATTCCTTTTCAGAAAGATTGTTAATAGAGCATACATATATAGATTGTCCAGATCCGGTTGTATTATATGGAATATCGTTCTCTTTTAGAGCAGATTTTAAAGCATAAAAAGCAGTGCTACCACTAGGAACTTTAATAGAAGTTTCTAAGATAACATCATCAAAAATTTCTTTATTTAAGTTTTCTTCAAGAAGCTCCTCACAGGTAACAATCAAATTTACTTGTATAAGGTCAGATAAACTTTCTTCTTCAGAAACTCTTCTTTCATATTCATCTACGGTTTCAATTTTACAAGCAAATAAAAGGGGAAGTATAAGTAAAATTGAGGTTATAGATATAAAAAATTTTATAATGCTTTTTTTATATGCTTTCAATCTAATATACCTACCTATTATTTTTTCTTCTTTTTGAAAATTATAATGCCAATAGCTAAAATAATTACTACAGCTAAAATAGAGATACTAACTATTAATATAGTACTATTATTAGTACTGTTATCAGTATTATTATCAGAATCATTTTCTGAATTGTTATTTAAAATATCATCAGAAATATCTGTTAATTTGTAATACTCTATTAACCCATAAAGTGCATCAAATGAAGCAAAATCACTGGCTTCACCGTTATAAGTATAAGCTCCTTTTTCAGTATCAGATTTAAAGGATAGTAATCCTTTATATGCTAGGTTTGCTTTTTCTGTATGTTCATATATAGATAGAAGCTTTAATCCAAGTCCAGTAGAATCAGCATTAACGGCATTATATTCACTATTTAGATTATAGTTGAATGTACCATCAGAAAGCATTTGTTCTATAGTCCAAGAAATAGCATTGTCAACCTTTGTCTGAATATTCTTATCATCCTTATAATAGTTTACTAAAGATGATAATACAATGGAGTTATTATCTACAGAAACTCCAAAAAAATCAATGCCGGTTTCGGATTCATCAGATACATACAGTAAAAAAGCTCCTTCAACTAATTTATCTTTAATAGCAGAAACATTAGTTAAATCATCAGTATGCTTGCTAATAACCTTTGAAATAGGCAGGAAAGCATATACAGAAACATCTTCTATCTTATCTTTACTGAAACTGTCTTCCATTAGTTTTACAAAATTTATATTATTAAAGTTTGTTGAATCTTCTTTTAATTCATCTAAAAAAAGAGTTAAGATGGCATAAGTATATGTATTATGATAAGTATCAAAACCATTATTACTAATTTCAGTCTTTCCATCATTATCTACATTATCTTTTATATAATTGAGTAATGTAGTAGTAACTGATTCATCAGAAACACCAGCTTCAAGAATACTGGTATACTTAGAATAGTCATCATAATTAATTGTGCTTTCACTATCATTTAGTTTTTCTTTAAGCAGTGATAAGCAATAATTGGCAGTGGATGTTAGTTCTGATTTAATATCAGAATCATTACTGGATGCCGCTAGTGTATTGAAACTAGGGCAAGAAAAAAGAAGCATTATTATTAATGCTGTTGAAATAAATTTCTTAAACATGTGTCCTCCTGATCATTTCTCACCAAATGATTAATTTATAGTTGCATTATGATAGATATCCTGACTTTTAGCTTCAAACCTAATCCTTCACCTTCCCGAGTTTTCTCAGTGGCATTGAAGTTTCGTATCTAATTACAGTAGAGTGAGCTGTTATGGATTTTCACCATATTCCCTTGCCAAGTGGGCATTTTACAAAATGTATAGGCATGTGACGAAATTTGTCACAATCAAATTGCTACTTGATTATAGAATTGTACTTCTAAAAATTCAAGAAAAAAGTAAAAAAGTATTTGAATTTAGCGGTGTAAAACCATATACTAAGAAAATAGTAGATTTATTGCATACATACAGGAGGAATTTTTACGTGGCTACAACGAATGCTGGAAGCAGTCAGAGCAGAGAAAACAGACAAATGACAAGAACAGGCGAAAATAACTACAGGTCTTATGGAAATAGGGACCAAAAGCCAAGAAGCGATCAAAATACTGGCGAATATAAACCAAGAGGTGACCGAAATAATAACGGCGAGTATAAGCCAAGAGGTGACCGAAATAATAACGGTGAATATAAACCAAGAGGTGACCGAAATAATAACGGTGAATATAAACCAAGAGGTGACAGAAATAATAACGGTGAATATAAACAAAGAGGCGACCGAAATA
>JAVBUL010000030.1:0-3284 GCA_031555415.1 Lachnospiraceae bacterium
ACTACTTGTTTTTTTCAGAGGAACATAGTCACGCAACGGAGCAAAAGCTAGTAAGAGAAGATATAGAAAAAGAGATAGAAAATATCGATAGAATTATTTTTATAGAAGATGAAGTTACAACAGGAAAAACAATTATGAATATAATAAGTATTTTAGAAAAGCGATATCCAAACAAGGTTAAATATTCAGTGGCTTCTTTGCTAAATGGAATGGATGAAAACTCACTTAAAAAATATAGGGAACAAGATATAAAGCTCCATTATTTATTGAAAACAAATCACAGCAGATATCAAGATATAGCAGAAGGATATTCTGGTAATGGAGAATATGTAGTTAGCTATATACATAGTGTATCTGAATATGAGGAGATAAGTGTTAATTCATGGATGGATGCCAGAAGAGTTCAAGATTCCAGCCAATATGCAAAGGCATGTGAAAAACTTTGGTCAGAAATAAGTAAAATAAGCTTTGAAAAAGCAAAAAGAGTATTGGTTTTAGGAACAGAGGAGTTTATGTATCCTGCATTATTTGTGGCAGAGAAAATTGAGGAATCAGGAGCAGATGTAAGATGTCACTCTACAACGAGAAGTCCAATTGCAGTATGTAAGGATGAAAAATATCCATTACATGAAAGATTCGAACTTAGGAGTTTATATGATAGCGAGCGAGTTACTTACATTTATGATATAGATTCATATGACTACGTTTTAATAATAACTGATTCTTGGAATATTCAAGCAGAAGGAATAAATTCCTTAGTAAGTGCAGTCACATCGAAAATAAACAAAAAAATAGTATTAGTTAGGTGGTGTTAATTTGAGAAGTTCATATGATAAAGTTGATGTAGAGCTACTTTTAAAAGATATAACGGGTATGGTAGAACCACAGCCGACAAAGGAGAGAGAAAGACTGATTCAATTAGGAAAGCATTATTGTGAGATGCTTCCGATAGAATATGTTCCTACTGAAAAATATATGAGGGTTTATAAAGAAGCACTTGAAAAATTTTCAGAACCTACAGCAAGTGCAGTAGGGGTGTTGTCCGATAAAATCATGAAAACAAAAGGTAAAGATGTGGTGTTAGTTTCATTAGCAAGAGCAGGTATTCCAATTGGAATATTAATAAAGCACTACATAAAGAAAAAGTATGATATAAATGCACCACATTATGCAATTTCTATTATAAGAGGAAAGGGCATTGATGACAATGCAATGAAATTCCTTTTAGACAAATACAAGCCGGAGCAACTATTGTTTGTAGATGGATGGATTGGCAAAGGAGCTATTTTAAATGAGTTAAAGAAAGATATTTCAGCATATCAAGGAGTATCCTCGGATATCGCAGTTATAGCAGACCCGGCAAATGTAACTGATTTATGTGGTACACATGAAGACATTCTTATTCCCAGTTCATGCCTAAACTGTACAGTATCAGGCTTGGTAAGCAGGACATTTTTGCGAGATGATATAATAGGTACAAACGATTTCCATGGGGCAGTTTACTATGAGGAATTAGAAACAAGTGACTTATCGTATGAATTCATTAATTCCATAGAAAAATATTTTGATACAACTATTATAAAAGAAGAAAGTACTATAAAAGGTTTCGGCATGGATGAAGTAAGGAAAATAGCAGATGAGTTTGAAATAAACGACATTAATTTTATCAAGCCGGGAATCGGAGAAACAACAAGAGTTTTGCTGAGAAGAGTTCCTTGGAAAGTGTTGGTTGACAAAAAACATAAGGACAATCAAGAACTTAGCCATATAATTAGACTGGCGGAGGAAAAGGAAGTACCAATTGAATATTATTCTATGACTAATTATAAATGTTGTGGGATAATAAAAAAATTAGCAGACATCTAAAAAAGTGTCAAAGACACTTTTTTAGTTAATAGGAAATTCCTCCAATTGTTCCAGCAAGAATTGCTATAGTTCAGCTTGTCTGAATCTATTATTCTTGCAAAGTTCGGCTTTAGCCGAATCTTTTTTTAGTTAATAGGAAACTCCTCGAAATTGTTCCAGCAAGAATTTGTTTTATAATTCTTGCAAAGTTCGGCTTTAGCCGAATCTTTTTTTATTCCAAAGGCTTCAGACATAAAAATAGTTTGAAGAGCCCAATTTGAATGAGTTTTAAACTCATTCATACGTTCTTTATCTACACTTGATGAAACGAGTGAATGTGAAGATACGTCCCAGTTAAGTATAGATTTTGCATCTTCTAAGTCTTTTATTGATACTTTATAAGAGGCATTCACTATATCTATTTGATTTGGGTGAATAACGGTTTTTCCTATAAAACCACAAAGCTTATCATCTGAAATTTCATTGACCAATCCACTTTTCCAGTTGTCTCCACTAAAATACTCCCAGACAGGGCCGGAAACTACATAGTCTAAACCATATACAGTTATGATATCTGAAAAAATATCTGCTATAGGCTTAATTCGATGTATGGATTCAGTGTCGTGACGTCTAAAGCCATATACATGACATAAATCATTTCCACCGACACGGATGTTTAAAACCAATTCTTCAATTGCAGATAACTTATCCTTTAATCTATATAAAATGTCATATCTATTTCTTAAATCAATAATAGATGAGCTTTCATAAATGGGCATAAAATAAATCGGTTTATCAGACAATTCATTAATCTTAACCATAGTATTTATGTAACCATCTGCATTTTCTAAAGAAAATTTAGGTAAGATAAATCCGGTTACTATTTGAGCAGAATCTTTAAAAGCGTTGATAAGTCGAAGGATTTGTTTAGAATCACGTACTCTTATAAAAATCTTAGGTATATAAAATTGTTTATCAGTTTGATGTACATAAATCTGATTAATAGTGTTGATTAATTTGCCTTCTGCTTCTGATACACAGTCATCCGGTATGGTATCCTCAAGACATAATGCCAATGAGAAACTTGTTCCGAATTTCTGATTTACAATAGAATTAACGATTGTTTCGTTATTTGCAGGGCAGTACAAAAGAGCACCAACGCTATAATAAAGTAAAGAATTCTTCATTAATGCCACTCCATAATTATTTTTTTTTACAATTTAATATAACATACCTTGGGACAAAATGGTAGATAAAAACAATGATATATGATAAAATTTATATAATATTTACATATGATTAGGAGTGATAAAATGGATTGGATTATAGAACCGTTAATAGGAGCATGGATTGGACTGATAACTAGTTTTTTTGCGATAATTATGATGTTTAGAATTATTAAAAAGAAGAATATCGAAATATCAAAAGCAATAATTCAA
>JAVBUL010000187.1:0-8015 GCA_031555415.1 Lachnospiraceae bacterium
ACTACTTGATGAACTAATAAATTTCCTGCTAGCAAACTTTCCCTTGGATAAAAGCTTCCCGCATAGAAACTGTAATAATTAAAAAAGTGTATATTAACTCCATATTGAGATGCCAGATTTATCAGACTCGTATTAAATGACATTTCTGACATGACATAAATATCCCCTACTCGTTCTATTGGAATGTCCTTTTTTAAATTGTCTTCTGTAACAAAACGCATGGTGTTATCTTTCCTGCTCAATGTTCCATTATTGTATATGTAAAAACTCTCCTGCATATTTTCTCCTTGTTATCCTTAGATATGCTATATCATAATTTTGCCTTCACTTAGATAAAGCACAAGTCATAATAGGCACATGATTTACAAATATTTTTTTTAACTAATATAGGTGGTTTTTCTCTGTGTACAATTTCCTTTATATCTTCTAGTGATTTTGCAATGTTAATTCTATCTTCTTCACTAATCTCTATTTCTAATGTTCTTTTTAATAATGGATAATCAATCTTTCCTTTTATACCCGAAACACCTCTTTGTTCCTAATAGTATAAATAATACTTTAATTGAAAAATACTTGCTTCTTCAATTTTCTTGCTCTTCTTTACTTCATGTATGACTCCTGTTGTTTGAATAAAATCTACGTTAATTACATTATCAATATTTATATGCTTGTCTTCTCTTTTATAAGAGTTTTCATCTAACAATTTTCCCAATTGTACATTTTCATTGGTCTGTTCCATTTGAATTTGATGATAAAAATACCACAATTTCCTATGACAAACCACATAATAATACACCATGACCCCTGTTATGTTCTCTTCCATAAAATCACCCCGACCTTAATTAAACATTAAAGAAAACTTGTTTCTCTTGTAATAAGTTCACGAAATCCAAGCTCATTATCATATTGACATTCAAAAATTGATATTTTTTCATAGCGACTTATAGGTATCGTTTTATAGATATTCTTTTTGCCTTTTTCCAGTATATATCCAGGTATTGACACTGTAAGACTCCTTATAAACTCTCTGCATTTTGCCTTAGTTATCAAATCTCTTTCCTCATCTAGTTTTTCTATACAATTGATGATTTCTTGTTCATTTACATCATAAATCGGTTTTGGTATTACTGAAATCGAAAAAATATTACGAAGGTCAACCTCACTTTTCATTATCTCATATGGTGCCATATTTTGAATTCTATACTTGCTCTGATGATATTTTTCAAAATACTTGCTTTCACAAACTTTCTCTCTTGTAAAATTATCTTGTATAAGCTGAATTTTTTTCTGTTCAGTTAAAATTCCATCCACATTTTCTATTGCTGATTTTGATAAGTTATAGATATGTTCATCTATATTTTTTCCCATATCTATTTGGGTAAAAACATAGCAGTTAGTAAACTCAACTCCTTTTCTCCCTTTTCTATTACATCTACCAAAACGCTGAAATAATGAATTTAAATCTTGAAGTTCCGTAAATAAATAGTCAAAATCAATATCTAAGCTTGCTTCCACAATAGACGTAGAAATCCATATACCAGATTGGCAGTCCAAGATATTACCTTCTAAATATGTCTTACCAAAATCCAGTATTGATTTTTCTTTCTCATCCCTATGTTCTTTTAAAAATCTAGCGTGAAGAAGATTTATTTCCACTTGCTCTTCAAGTTTTTTTCTTAATTCCAAGTATATTTCCTGTGCCCTTTTTATGGTATTGCAAACTACTAAAATTTTATTACTTACCTTATTTTGTTCATTTTCTTTATATACATTGACAATCATATCTGCTTTCAATTTATCTGAAATAACTTTAATATTATGTCGTTTTTTATCATCCGTAAAAGTTTCTTCCTTTACCTCATTCCCCAGGGCACTTACAATTTCATCTCTTATAAAAGGAGGTAATGTAGCTGTTACAATTGCTAATTTTCCTCCAAATTCGCTAATTTTCTGAATTCCACATATCAAATATGCTAACAGTTCTGGAGAATACATTTGTATTTCATCTAATACTATCTTTGCATAAGAAAGCGTAGCAAGTTTCATTTCATATCCATTATACTTAAATACAAAGTCAAATAACTGATCCATTGTGCATATAGTAAGTGGCATCGATAATTTTTTTCCTCGTTCATAATAGTCCACTAAATCTAATTCCTTTGTATTTATATGTTTGTCATAATACTCTAGCGCATCTGAATGAAGAAGTGCTAATCTTTCTTCAATATTTTCTTCATGAAGAATATCATCTTTAATTCTTTGATAAATTGCATTAATAGCTGTCCGAATGGGTAATATAAAAAAACCTTTTTGATTTCCCAACCACAGAAGTCCCGCTTCCGTCTTCCCCATACCAGTCTGAGCTATCGCAATTATATTTTCACTAGCATTTGCTTTACAAAACTCTTGCAATTCATTCCATTTATATAAGCCATTCATTTTTTCCTCAAGAAAGTTATTTGGATACTCAATTCTCATCCCAGCACTTGCACTATAATCACACTTATGAAGAAAACCTTTTACCAAAACAGCTTCTTTATTTTGTTCTTCAATTATTCTACTAATTTTTTTTATTTGCTTTGGAGTTACCTTTTTAATTTCATCTTTAAAATTTAACAACAATTTTAAGATTAATTCTTTTTTTACATCGTTTTGTAGGATTTCCATTGTATCGCAATAATCATGATGGTTTAAAATTGCGTTAGCTACTTTAAAATAATCTTCTTCCGTCTCAAAAATTTCCCTTGGCAAAAAATACAAAGATAGCACATTATGTGCTACCTCCGTATTATCATCAAATCTTTTTCCTTCTATTTTGACTCTCTCTTGAAAAGCTGGATTGGCTTTCCCATAGTCATGATATGTACACGCTATCTCTGTTAGTTTTCTAACAGATTCAGATGTTATATACCCTAATCTGGATAGCTCTTCTAACGCTATTAATAACTCATCACTATGTTCCTTAATTGTTTTATCAGGTTTTGCATAATACTTTTGGCCATCCATAGAGTACCCCCACGTAAATTATCTTACATAAAATTTACAATTACTGTTTTTTCATCATCCATGATATCAAAATAGACATTTTCGCTATCTTCTTCTGCTGTAAAGTGAGATAAATATACTACTTTTTTCTTTTCAAATATTCGTTTATTTCCGACAATCTCATACTTTTTGTTTAAATAATATTTTGTTCCATCCGCCTTAGTACCTTGGCGTATTTTAGAAATAATATCGTAGTTTTTCAATAATTCATAATCTACATATGCTGCATACGGATTTTCAACCGTTGTATCTATGGATTCCAGAAGTTTGACAAAACGCACATCTCTTACTTGGACAAAATCTTCACTTCTTCCAATCGATTTTAAATCATAGATATGCTCTTTTATACATTCTAAAGTTTCTCTATCACTTCTTATATGAATGACTAATTCAATGTTAGTTAGAATCTCATAATATTTTAAAGAAGTGGTGAGCGTGCGAAACTTAGATATAGGGATTTTGTAATTTTTCTCTTCATATTCTTTCATTCTTTGATTAATTTCATTTTCTATCTGCTTAATCTCTTTTTCTCTATTTTCTACTCGCTTAAACTCCAAGGAACTTTTTTCCAAACCACGATTTTTCTCAGCTAACGATTTTTTCCTTGCTTTTATATGTATTAAGGCAGGATTAAAGCGCTCTTTTTTAAATTTACCAATTGCCTCGTTTATATCCTTTAAATCCCTATATTCTTTTAGTAATTTCTTGTCTATTTCCTCGATTGTAATTCCTTTTCTAAAATTATTATTTTGCTTTTCTTTAGCGATTGCTACCTTCTCAAAAGCTGTCGAAAGCATGCTTTCATTTCTCATTTTTACCAAGATCCCTCTATCATTCTCTAACACATTCAAGAAGCAATAATCTATATATGCTTTTTTAATCATAGATTCATATTGACCTTGAATACTCAATTCCATCGGATGATATTCTTTGTAATTACACGCATTATGTAATGCTCCAATGATTGTAGAAAAAGGTGGCAAAGGATAAGTCATTTTATTTTCGACAGTTTCTTCTCTCTTATAATTTGCACTGCTTTGAAATAATATTATTCTTAAAACTTCATCCATTTATCTTATACCTTCCATTATATTTGGTAGTATGTTCTTACCTCTCTTTTTAGTTGGTTGAAAAATTCTTTTATACTCAGCGGTTTTAATGTCTTAATAATGTCTTCTTCATTTTTGAATGTCCCACCACGAAGCAAGCCAGCAGAAAAACCTTCTTGCAATTTTTTCCCTAAGTCTTCCGATAATATTAATTTTTCATCTTCCATTTTAACTACATTTTCGAAGTAATGCGTTTTCCTATCGGATAAGCCACCAACAATAAACACAGGCTCAGCATTGTCTAAATTTCCTCTTACTACCAAACTGAGTTTTTCCACGGCGTCTAATAATAGCTTTACTCTCTCTGCCTTTTCTTCATTGGAAGCTTCTGTTGCAAAGTTTTCATCCTTTCCAATCATTTCCAAATCGACGGTTACACTATAAACTTTATAGGTTTTGTCATATTCATATTGATATGGCATAAGACCTATCTTTCCTGCATCATTTTGAACATTCATGCTATGATTATTTGCATAATTTGTTGCCAGTTGTAAATTATTATGAAATCTTGTTTCGTTTACGAAACTATCACAAGCAATTGCATCAGTCACATAAAATGAACTTCTGCGAATATATGTAGTCCCTTTAGTGCTCATATAGCCGCCCTCCAAAGCTCGACAATTTGATACGTTAAGCTCTTTATTTACTAGTTTTTGAGTAGCTCCATCTACTTCGGTCTGTAAATCATCATACCACCCGCTCTGTACCATAATTGCGTTCTTTAAACTTTCTCTACTTCTAATCGCATATATTCTTTTATTTTTAAAAACCTTTTGAATGCTTCCAATGTTTCCAAGCCCTTCTCCATAGTTGGCTGTCATATTGGCGATAATTGTTAACGTCACTGCTTTCTTCATATTATTTTTCCTCACTTCCAACTCTTGTTTTTTCCATTGCATTAATAAATGTATAAGCTAACTCTTTATGTTCTTCAAAATTTTCAAACAGCGAATAAGTAAAACCAAAACTTACTCCCGAATAGTTTGATAATTGTAAAAAAATTTGACATGCCCTATCGTAGTCATGAAAAACCACGGCACTAATTAATTTTTGTCGGTATGTATCAATCTTATTTACTTGATTTTGTCCCTCAAATTTTTTTACCACTTCTTTGGCACAAGCATATGCTGCTTTCATATCCTGAGTCATCTGGTTTCCTCCCTTAATTTTCACATTTATTTCTATTAGATTTTGAATTACATAACTTATTTTATTTTTATCTTTTGTCTTATCCTGTTTATCTTTAATAGCCATTTCAATTAACTCGTCTAGCAAAATATTATTTAAAATATGCATTAATACTTCTTCTTGAATATTAATCCAATTATTTTCCCCTCGCTTATAGCTAAATGCAAAAATACTTTTATTATTTATGCTCTTTAATATTTTAATGGCATCTTTTCTAATAAACATTGTTTCAAAGTAATTTTTATCTCTGCTCTTTATAATTACTTCTACATCAAAATCAATAAAGTCCGCACTTTCAACAATAGCACTAAACAAAGCTGCCCTTGCATTCTCATTTTCCGCTTCCATTTCTGCTCTGATAAAATCTGCTAACCTGTCAGATGTTTGACGTAATTGTACAATTGAAAAGTTATTATTTATAAAAATCGCTTCTCTTGTATTTGTAAATGAAAACGGGATAAAATCAAATTCTATCTCATCTTTATTTGCAAATTTTTTTTTATCAAATTGATAGGATATGGACTTACTTTTTCTTCCCTCGTCAACGCAATATCCTAATAAACGACAATGTGGCATTAACTCTCTCTTAAAAAGCATATTATTATTAGCAAAATTATAATATAAGTTTTCCTTATATTTATACGTATCTCTTATTATTTGATCACGATGCAATGTAATTATATCTAGTATTTCTTTTTTATTTTTTCCATTAAATTTATTTTTTTCAAAGAAATTTTTTAACACCGTATTTGCAACCAGTTTTTCATTAATCTGCTTAATTTCTTCTTTATTAAAATCTTCTTTATGCAACATTTTCTCTACTTTTCTATGATGCATATCTTCTTCAAAAAAAGACTCAGCAAACTCCAGATACCTTTCTTCGGTAATGTCCTCACTACAATATAATATTGCCTCTTCCTCTTCTTCATAAAATGAATGCCCATAAATTCTATCCAAGTATGTAAAATAACGTATTAATCCAACCACACTGGCAGAATACCGCCAATCGGAAGCTTCCAAACGAGTATCATACCCCTTGGCATGGTTTTCTACTTTAGTCTTCAACTTCTTACCTTCTCTCTTTTCAATTTATTTCTATATTTCATCCATTTGCAATTAACTCCAGCATACCAAATCCGCTACTTTTTCTCGATCCACATCCAGCTTCCAATAAATACTGCAAAACGTTAGGATCCCCGCTAAGCATAAATTTGCCCAATGACGCCTCAATATTGCAATCATAGTGCTTCACAATTACCTTCTTGCAGCTTATTGGTTCAATATCCAGATCCATAATATCTTCTTCAACATAACCTGCACTTATCAGTTGCTTTTTCACTACAAATAAGAATGCTTTCTTAAACTCTTCATGGGAATAGGAATAATAATAATCTTTGTTTGTTTCTGGATTATGCTTTCGTATGCATAGTGGACTAGCCGCTTGAACCAATACCTGATTACATAAAACTCTCCTCTGCTCCACTTCTCTTACTTTTATTAACTCCATTTCATTATTATTTTCTATCGGAACTTTTCTATTTCGGTTTTCTAAGAACGCAGAATAGAAAACAAAACTTGTAAACTTATCTGCTGAAGTAAATACTAATTTTATCTGATTAGATTCCACCTGAATTCTATCTTCATAAAAAAGTGGTTTTTCAAAAAATACTGCAAAGCAATATTCTTTTTCTACCCCAGGTGCATAGTATTTATCTAGGTATTTATTATCTTTTAATCCGTGCAGACATGATTTAAAAAAAGACAAAAAAAGTCTCCGATAATCTAACGGAAACTCTTTTTTCCTCACCATAAAAAATAATTCTAATCTCATTGATATATCCTTCCTTTTTTGTTTGCCCTAACAAAAAACTATTTATTTCCATCTTTTTACAAAATTATACTTAATTTTACATTTTATTTATAAATTGTACTACTTATTGGCAACCTAATCAATTTAAAATTAATCTTTTTTCTTTTATTCATCGACAAAACTCGACAAAAAAGTGCTAGTATGTTACTCCTAGCACTGTCTTACACTCACCTTCATATTAATTTAGCTCAATTTTCCCCGTACTTATAGACCTTCCCTGTATTACTATCTTGGCGCAGGTATCCTTTATCCTCACATGCACAGGTATATCCTCGTCAGTACGGTTTAGTAGCACCACAATGATTTCCCCCTCTGGATTTTGAAACGCCACAGATTCCAGTTTATCTAAGTAGCAGGAGCTTCCGATTCTTTTGTCTCCTTTTTTAATGAAGTGGCTAAAGTGCCAGATGTAGGAGGCTGTTACTCGCTTTTCTAATTCCTTGGTATCTGTGTGGTATAAAAATGGGGCATCGCAGTAGTTTCCTACGTGGTTTGGTCCACCCTTTTCATCTAGAAGAACATTCCAATCAAAAAAAGCATTTAGTCCATTCTTAAGGTTTCCGATTAGGTCATGAGCATATTTCTGCGCATTTTTCAAAAAGTCACCCTGAGAAAACTTACTATACTCGATGCAAGCTTCTGAGAGAATTAGCTTTTTGTCTGGAAACTTATTTCGTATCATTTCGAGTGCTTCAAAATGGTCACCACTATACCAATGTAAAGCAATTCCCGCTATCATGGGGCTAGTTTCTTCATCAATGGTGATACAGGCTCTTTCAAAGGCTCTTTCTTTATTATGATCC
>JAVBUL010000212.1:0-3831 GCA_031555415.1 Lachnospiraceae bacterium
GTAAAAGAAGATGGTGTTGATTATGCATTTATAAGAGTTGGAATTAGAGGTTATGGTTCGGGTGCGATAGTTGAAGATGAGTATTTTGATGTAAATGTAAAAGGTGCTATTTCGGCAGGATTAAAAGTCGGTGTATACTTCTTTACACAAGCTATAAATGAGGAAGAGGCAATAGAAGAAGCTGAGTTTATCTTAGATAAAATCAAACCATATAAAGTAGAGCTGCCGGTTGTATTAGACGTAGAAGAAATTCCAAATGATGATGCCAGAAATGAAGCATTATCTAAAGAAGAGCTTACACAGGTTTGTCTAACATTTATGGAGAAAATTGAAGAAGAAGGGTATACTCCTATGTTATATGGAAATGTTAAATGTATAACATCTATGATTGATTATAGCATTTTATCTAAGTATCCATTATGGTATGCGTTTTATAGTGATGAAATTTATATTCCATATAAAGTGGCTGGTTGGCAGTATTCTTCTACAGGAAGCGTAGCCGGAATTAATGGAGATTGTGATTTGAATATGTTTTTTGACCTTGACTAGTAAATTTTATAATGGTAGAATTTAATAATGACTTTTGTCGAAAAATACTTTTTTTTAGTGAATGGAGAATATCATGCCGAGTACAAATTCAGAGAATATAATACCAGTAGCACCACTTAAAATAGCTTCATTAGAAGGTTCAATAGACTTTGCAAGTAAGGTAGATAAGCATATAGTAGAATTAAGAAAAAATATATTAATAAATTCATCGATTGAGTTTAAAGGATATAAATGTGATTCTTATTTAGCAAAATGTCGTTGTCCTAGATTTGGTTCAGGTGAAGCAAAGGGAGTTATTGATGAATCTGTAAGAGGAGTGGATTTGTTTGCAATGGCAGATGTTGGAAATTATAGTTTGACATATAATATTGGTGGTTATGTAAATCATATGTCTCCGGATGACCATTATCAAGATTTGAAAAGAATTATATCAGCTTCGGTTGGAGCTGCAAAAAGAGTAAATGTTATTATGCCATTTTTATACGAGGGCAGACAGCATAAGAGAACAAAAAGAGAATCACTTGACTGTGCTTTGGCACTTCAAGAACTAATAAACATGGGCGTTGGTAATATTATTACATTTGATGCTCATGACCCAAGAGTAAATAACTCAATTCCTCTTCATGGATTTGATAATTATATGCCTCCATATCAGTTTATAAGGGCGATTCTTAAAGTAGATAAAGAGCTAAAGATTGATAATGAACATATGATGATTATAAGTCCTGACGAAGGTGGTATGAACAGAGCAGTATACTTCTCAAACGTTTTAGGCGTAGATATGGGTATGTTCTATAAGAGACGTGATTATTCAACTGTTGTAAACGGTAAAAATCCAATTGTTGCACATGAATTTTTAGGAACAGATGTTGCAGGAAAAGATGTTATTATTGTGGATGATATGATTTCTTCAGGTGAAAGTATGTTAGATGTGGCAAAACAGCTTAAAGAAAGAAAAGCAAATAAGGTATTTATCTGTACTACATTTGGTTTGTTTACTGATGGTTTGGAAAAATTTGATGAATACTACAATAAAGGTTATATAAATTATGTTGTAACAACAAATCTAACGTATAGAAACCCAGAGCTTTATAAGAGACCTTATTATATTGAAGCTGATATGAGTAAGTTTTTGGCACTTATTATTGACACATTAAATCATGATTCATCAACTGAATATGTAATGAGTCCTACAGAAAGAATTAAAGCATTAGTTAAAGATTATTACAGTAAGTAGGTGTAAAATGGGTAAAAATAAAGGGCATTTGATTAAGAGTATACTAGGTGGTTCTATTGCAGAAGAGTTAGAAATAGAGTCAGGTGATATATTGCTTGAGATAAATGGTGAGGAACTAGAAGATGTATTTGATTATCACTATGTGATGAATGATGAATATATAGAAGTTCTGATAAAAAAGCCAAGTGGCGAAGAATGGCTGTTAGAAGTCGAAAAAGAATATGAAGAAGATTTAGGCATAGAGTTTGAACAGGGGTTAATGGATGAATATCGCTCCTGTTCAAATCAATGTATGTTTTGTTTTATAGATCAAATGCCAAAGGGTATGAGAGAAACATTATACTTTAAGGACGATGATTCTAGATTATCTTTTTTGCAAGGCAATTATATAACACTAACAAATATGAGTGATAAAGATGTTGACAGAATAATTAAGTACCATCTTTGTCCTATTAATATTTCTGTACATACTACAAATACTGATTTGAGATGTAAAATGCTTAGTAATAGGTTTGCAGGAGATGCGTTAAAAAAGATAGACAGGCTGTTTGCTTCGTCAATAGAAATGAATGGTCAGATAGTGTTATGTAAGGGTGTGAATGACGGAGAAGAATTGAAAAGAAGTATCGAAGATTTGTCTAAATTCCTACCATTTATGCGAAGTGTATCAGTGGTTCCGGCAGGATTAACTAAGTATAGAGAGGGTCTATACCCTCTTGAATTGTTTACTAAAGAGGAATCAGAAGCAGTAATTGACTTAATAGAAAGCTATCAACAGAAATTTGTTGAAGAGTATGGACTTAATTTTATTCATGCTTCCGATGAATGGTATATTAAGGCAGGCAGAGCATTTCCGGAGGAAGATAGGTATGATGGATATATTCAGCTAGAAAATGGAGTAGGAATGATGCGGCTTTTGATTACAGAGTTTAATGAAGCATTAGATGCTGTATCAGGAGATGATAGAAATGTTAAGGTATCACTTGCGACTGGAGAGTTAGCATATCCATTGATTTGTGAGTTGGCAAGAAAGACAAAAGAGAAGTTTAAAAACGTCAATGTAGATGTTTATTGTATAAAAAATAACTTCTTTGGTGAAACGATTACAGTATCAGGTTTAATAACAGGAATTGATATAATGAAACAGCTAAAAGATGCTAATCTGGGCGAAGCATTATTATTACCATCAAATATTTTACGTAGCGGTGAAGATGTGTTTTTGGATGATATTAAGTTATCTGAAGTTGAAAAAACTTTACAAGTTCCGGTTAATATTGTAAAATCAAGTGGTGGTGATTTGTTAGAAGCATTTATTAATGGAGCAAAAAATATAAAACCACATCCTGATAATAGTAATTTTGTTTATATAGATAACTATTGATTGGATTAGTGAAAGGATTAAGGTTTAAAGAAAAATGAGTAAACCAATAGTTGCCATAGTAGGAAGACCAAACGTAGGAAAATCAACACTCTTTAATGCATTAGCAGGAGAGATGATTTCTATAGTGAAGGATACTCCGGGCGTTACAAGAGATAGAATTTATGCAGATGTTACATGGCTTGATAAGACATTTACAATGATTGATACCGGTGGTATTGAACCGGACAGCAGTGATATAATACTTTCACAGATGAGAGAGCAGGCAGAGATAGCCATAGCGACAGCAGATGTTATAGTATTTTTGGTGGATGTAAAGCAAGGCCTTGTTGACAGTGATGCAAAGGTTGCGGATATGCTTAGAAGAAGTCATAAACCGGTTATATTAGTAGTTAATAAAGTAGATAACTTTGATAAATATAATGCAGATGTTTATGAGTTTTACAACTTGGGAATAGGAGATCCCGTGCCTATTTCAGCGGCATCAAGACTTGGCATAGGAGATATGCTTGATGAAATTACAAAACATTTTGGTGAAATAGAAGCTCAAGATGAAGAAGATGAAAGACCTCGTATTGCTATTGTTGGAAAACCAAATGTAGGTAAATCATCACTTATAAATAAATTATTAGGTGAAAACAGACTTATTGTTTCAAATATAGCAGGT
>JAVBUL010000283.1:0-2963 GCA_031555415.1 Lachnospiraceae bacterium
GGGGCCTATGGTAGGGTCAAAAGCACCATTACTTTCTTTTGCTACCTGTAAAACGGTACTTAAATATTCTTCCATTTTTTCTGATAAATCATATCCCGCTTCTGCACCTGCTGTTTGGTTTATCCTTCCAAGCTCAGAATCCTCCACTCGCCAAGATAGGGTTTTATTCTCCAAATCACTCAGCAAAGCCTCTATTTCACTGGCAATGTTCTGTCCATCACCTTCTGCATATACGGTTTGGGTGATAATCGTTCCCATACCTATATATGTTTTTTTATTTGGTTCTATCTGCTTCCCGCTACATGCCGTAAATAAGAACATCATAGTCACTGCTAAGAGCACCCATGAAAAAATCCTGTTTATATACTTCATTTCTTTTTACCTTTTTGTTATACTTTACTAATACTGTTTTAGAAAGGCATGGTTACCACTATGAATACACCAACTTATAAAAAACGTGGTTTATACCTAACACTGATTATACTCTGTTTCTTTTTAGGTAGCTGCCTTTTTCTTTTGAATATGGCTAGTACAAAAAAAGAGACTAATTTAGTTGTGTGCATTTATCAAAACGGCTTACTTATTCAGTCCATTCCGCTTTATACCGTATCAGAGACTCTTTCATTTTCTATTACAGATAATGAGGGACACTACAATGTTGTTCAAGTTACTCCTACTTCCGTAGGTATCGTCGAAGCTGATTGTCCCGACAAAACCTGTATACATATGGGATTTTTAACTTCATCCCTCTTTCCAATTACTTGCTTACCAAATAAACTTGTGATTCGCTTGGAAGCTCCCGCAGACAATGCTTTAGATGGTGTTGCTTATTAGCTCTCTGAACCTAGAATGGTTTTTAGCAAGCCTTGGCAGCCTGCTAAAACATCCTCATAGGTTTCCTGAAAATCACCTGTATACCAAGGGTCTGCAATGTCATCTTCTCTATTGGCATACTGTAGTAATTTGCATATCTTCTTTTCTGCATCTTCACCTACGATACGTAGCATATTCTTTATATTCCAGCTATCCATACCAATTAAATAATCATAGGAATCATAGTCCTGCTTTTTTAGCTGAACCGCATGTTTTCCTGCACAGCTTATTCCATGCTCTGCAAGCTTCTTTTGCGTTCCTCTATGCACTGGGTTTCCGATTTCCTCTGTGCTGGTTGCCGCAGATGCAATGAAAAAGTTTTCTTCTAGTCCTGCTTTTTTTACTAAGTCTTTCATAACAAACTCGGCCATAGGTGAACGGCAGATGTTGCCGTGGCAGACGAATAGGATTTTTATCATATATATAAACTCCTTTATTTAGCGGGTTTTCTTGTATTTATTGGGTTTTGCAAAGTTTAGGATTTTCCCTAACTTCGCATATTTTAGTATAATTTGGTGCATTTTCTACTTCAAAAGTTGCAAAAAAAGTTGTAAACTAGACCACATTTTGCAACTTTACAACTTAGTTATAAAATATTTTTACTTGCTACTTTCTTTCTCTTCATTTGTGTAGGTAACGAAATTCATTAACATTTACATATTTATTAGCTTATCTATTTTACTACTCACCTTTTTTAATAGTTTTATTAAAACTTACTTTCATATTTCGTAATATTTTATTTGCAGTCTCTGGCTCATATTCTATTTCAGAATCCGTACAACTACATAGGGCTGTCTGACTATTAAAATCCCAGAAGACTTCATTAGAAAAATGGTGCGACACTATTCTGCTTTCTACAAATTTAATCTTGCTTTTATGTGAGTTAAAAATTGTATAATTGGTTTTTCCTGTAAAAAAACTTCTATATGCAATTCCATCAACACCAAATTTCCTTATATAGTCTGAAATAATTTGTGTTATCCGATAATCTTCTTCCGAGACAATAGGCTGACTATATTGAAACATCAATTTAGTGAAAAACACGCCCAAGCTCATATTAAATTCTGCTCCATCTTCCTTCAAAAATGCTTTATCGGATGAAAAGTCTACAATATGCAACTGTGATTTAACTTGAAACTCTGCAAGCGATATTAGAGTTCTTAAAGAGGTCTTCACTTCTACACATGCGGTGGTTGGTTCTTCTGCTAAATATAAATAGCTTGCACCTGAAATATTATTTCGTCCATCTTTACTTACACCCAATGGAGCTTCCACAGAACTTTCCTCATTATATCCTATAGTTAAAAAACCATTCTCTGATTCTTCTACACTTACTCCGACATCTTTATTTGTATAATCATCTATATTAATTGCGCGAGCCCTATATAGATTTGTACCTATTTCTAGTGTTTTCGAAAACTGTGTCTTTCCATCTCCAAAAACGAACTTATCAATCATATGAAATATATCATTATTATAAATTGATTCATTATTCTTAATACAACTAATTAATTCATCATACTTTTTCCGAGCCTTTATTTGATTGCTTAAATCATCAAAATCTGCTTTCAATTGTTCAATTTCACTCATCTCTTTTTCCTCATATTTCTTTTCTACTTCATATTTCTTTTCTACTTCATATTTCTTTTCTACTTCATATTTCTTTTCTACTTCACATTTCTCCATTTTATTCTTTTATCTGTTATAAAATAATTTATCCAAAGATAATCAAGTAAAATGCCTGTAATAAAAACCTATATTCCTCCATTCTCATTAAATAAGTAACAATAGAAAACTTATTGTAGTTCCTAACACTGTATATAACTGTAGTCTTTGTTGGATATATGAAATTTCTCTTTTTTCTGGGTTTACATATAAATCCTATCTTTGTATATCCTTTCATAACTGGGTATATTTATCGCTTTTTCCTTTAGCCTTTTCTATTGGATATTTTTCATTATTTTTCTTTATCTTTTCAGTAACTATTGTATCTAAATCCAAACCACATGCGTCGGCCATAAGCACACAGTAATTTATCACATCAGCCAGCTCTTCTTTAATTTTCTCCTGTTTGTCTTCATATGACGTAT
>JAVBUL010000273.1:0-3326 GCA_031555415.1 Lachnospiraceae bacterium
ACAACGGTGCTAAAAAATAAAGCAGAGCATATTAAGCCGAAAAGTGATATTTATGTAGACTTGGTAGGTACAGGTGGAGACGGCTCGTTTTCATTTAATATTTCAACAACAGCTGCATTTGTCTGTGCAGGAGCAGGATTAAAGGTAGCTAAACATGGTAATAGAGCAATATCAAGTAAAAGTGGTTCAGGAGATGTTCTTGAAGCACTTGGTGTTAATATTATTATGGAACCGGAAAAAGTAGAAAAAGCAGTTGATGAGATTAACATAGGATTTATGTTTGCTCAGACTTTTCATAAGAGTATGAAGGCAGTAAGTCAGGCAAGAAACGACTTAGGCATTCGTTCTGTTTTTAATATTATGGGACCGTTATCGAATCCGTCAGGAGCGAAAAGCGTTGTGATTGGTGTTTATAGCATAGAGCTTACAGATATACTGGCTAATGTACTAAAGGAAATGGGTGTTGAAAGAGGATTTGTGGTTTACGGATATGATGGAATGGATGAAATTTCAACCGTAGATAAAACACAGATATCAGAGATTAAGAATGGAAAAGTATTTACATATTGTGTTGAACCTGAAGAGTTTGGAATTAAACGAGCTAAATCAGAAGATTTACTTGGTGGAGATAGTGTTGAAAATGCAAAGATAACTATGTCTATATTAAAAGGTGAAGAAAAAGGACCTAAGACAGACGTTGTATTGTTAAATGCAGCTGCTACATTATATATAGCAGGTATGGCTGATAGTATTTTATCAGGAATTGAAATTGCCAGAGAATCAATTAATTCAGGAAAAGCATATGAAGCTTTACAAAAATTAGTTGAGTATTCAAATAAATAGTATATGGAGTAATTTACATGAAGATTATGTTTATATCACTGGGCTGTGATAAAAATTTAGTTGATACAGAAGAGATGCTAGGTTTATTAAGAGAAAAGAATTATGAGTTTACAGACGATGAGACTTGTGCTGATATAATTATTATTAATTCTTGTTGCTTTATAAATGACGCAAAGGAAGAAAGTATCAATACAATCTGTGAAATGGCTGAATGTAAAAAGCATTATAATTGTAAAGTATTAGTGGTTACAGGTTGTTTAGCACAGAGATATAAAGAAGAAATAGTTAATGAGATACCGGAAGTAGATGCTGTTATAGGTACTTCATCATATGATGAAATTGTAAGAGTAGTGGAAGATGCACTTGCCGGTAAGAAATCATTAGAGTTTAAGGATTTAGATGTCTTGCCGGATGTTGCAGCGGATAGAGTGGTTACAACAGGCGGTTATTATGCACATTTAAAAATAGCAGAGGGTTGCGATAAACATTGTACTTATTGTATAATTCCTAAGATTAGAGGAAATTATAGAAGTGTACCTATGGAAAAATTAGTTAAACAAGCAAAAGCTCTAGCTGAAAAAGGAATAAAAGAACTTATATTAGTGGCGCAAGAAACGACTCTATATGGTAAGGATATATATGGCGAGAAGTCTTTGCATAAATTACTAAGTGAATTATGTAAGATAGATGGCATTATGTTTATAAGGATTATGTATTGTTATCCGGAAGAGATTTATGACGATTTAATAGATACGATAAAGAATGAATCGAAGGTATGTAATTATTTAGATATGCCTATTCAGCATTGTAATGATGATATTCTTAAAAGAATGGGAAGAAGAACAAATAAAGAGCAGTTACAAGCTATTGTAAATAAGCTTAGAAAAGAAATACCGGATATTGTTTTAAGAACTACTCTTATATCAGGTTTTCCAGGTGAAAATTATGAGAATCATCAGGAGCTTTTAGAGTTTGTTGATGAAATGGAATTTGATAGATTAGGTGTATTTGCATATTCGGCAGAAGAAAATACTCCGGCGGCTTCTTTTGAAAATCAAGTAGATGATGATGTAAAAGAAGAAAGAAAATATGAAATAATGGAATTACAGCAGGAAATCGCATTTGAAAAGTCTGAATCAATGGTAGGCAGAGAATTACTTGCCATTATTGAAGGTAAGGTGGCAGATGAGAACGCTTATGTAGGCAGAACTTATATGGATGCACCGGGAATAGACGGATATATCTTTATAAACACAGATATAGAGTTGATGACCGGGGATATTGCGAAAGTAAAAGTTATCGGCGCTTCGGAATATGATTTAATAGGACAAATATTGTGAAATAATAAGGAAGGATAACATTATGAATTTACCTAATAAACTAACTCTTTTTAGAGTTTGTACAATACCGTTTTTTGTATTGTTTATGGAGCTTGATATTTTTGGAGGAGCTGATAAATATGTTGCGGTAGCATTGTTTATAATTGCAAGTATAACAGATGCATTAGACGGCAGCATTGCAAGAAAATATAATCTGGTTACAAATTTTGGAAAGTTTATGGATCCGTTAGCAGATAAGTTATTGGTATGTGCAGCACTTATATGCTTAACTAGTGTTATACCAGAATGGATAGTAGTTGTAATAATCAGTAGAGAACTTATAATTAGTGGTTTTAGAATAATAGCGGCAGATAATGGAATAGTAATATCTGCAAGTTATTGGGGAAAGATTAAAACTGTATTTCAGATGATAATGATTATTTGGTTAATATTTGACTTTGATTTTAAACCTTATCAAATAATGGGAAAAGTTCTTATAGGAATATCACTTATTCTTACAGTGATTTCATTGGTTGACTATATGCTAAAGAATAAAGATGTTTTAAAAGAAAATAATAATTAGGATGTAGTATTTATGGAAGAGATATTGGTTGAAAAATTAATTGAACTTGGATTTACGATTTCTACTGCGGAATCATGCACAGGTGGATTGGTGGCGGCAACTATAGTAAATGTATCAGGAGCTTCAAGTGTATTTAACGAAGGCTTTATTACATATTCAAATGAGGCAAAGCAAAAGCATTTGAATGTTAAAGAAGATACGCTATTAAAACATGGTGCCGTAAGCGAAGAAACTGTAAGAGAAATGCTAATAGGATGTGCTGATAATGCAAAGTCAGATGTAGCTATTGCGACATCCGGAATAGCAGGCCCTGGTGGAGGTACGAAGGAAAAACCTGTAGGTCTGGTTTATATTGGTTGCTATGTTAAAGGTGAGATAAAAGTTACCAAAAATATATTTTCAGGAGATAGAACGAAGGTAAGGGAACAGTCAGTAAATAAAGCAATTGAACTTGCCGTTGACATGTTAAAATATAAATGATAAAGTAAGTGTGGAGAGATTAATTCTATCCACATTTTTTGTACTTTTCTTTAAAATCTTTTAATAATTCCCTTGACAATATAAAAAAAATGTAATATCAT
>JAVBUL010000246.1:0-7917 GCA_031555415.1 Lachnospiraceae bacterium
TGAATACATCTAACTTTTCAAAGTTAATTGAGTATGTGCGCAATAAGGCGGATAAGATGTGTGTGGAAATTATAGATGGAAATATATCTCAAAATCCATATAAAAAAGCACAATATGCCCCTTGCAATTATTGTGATTATAAGGGAATATGTATGTTTGATGAAAAACAATCAGGTAATAAATATAGAAAATTAAGTAAATTAATGCCTCAAGATATAACGAAAGAGATAGGAGGAGAAGCTGGTAGTGAAATGGACTAATGAGCAGGAAGAAGTTTTAAGAGTAAGACAAAAAAATATATTAGTATCAGCGGCAGCAGGTTCAGGAAAAACGGCTGTATTAGTTGAGCGAATAATTCAAATGGTATCAGACGCTCAAAATCCTATTGATATAGACAGACTTTTAGTTGTTACGTTTACAAATGCGGCTGCAGCTGAAATGAGAGAGCGAATTTTAATCGCTCTTGAAAAGATATCATCTAATAATCCATTAAATGAGCATATTCAAAAGCAATTATCATATATACATAATGCAAGTATTACGACTATAGATAGTTTTTGTCTTGATGTAATCAGACAACATTTTAGCGAAATAGATATAGACCCTGCCTTTAGAATAGGTGATGAAGGAGAACTTAAGCTTTTACAGGAGGATGTTCTCTCGGAGCTTTTAGAAAGATATTATGAAAATGGTGATGAGCATTTCATTTTACTGGCAGAGGATTATGCTACAGGTAAGGGAGATTTAGCTTTAGAAGAACTGGTAAAAAAATTATATCAGTTTGCAATGAGTTATCCATATCCTATGGAGTGGCTTGATATGTGTGAAAATAATTATCATATGGAAGACTATATTTTAAGTGAGTCAAAGTGGTATGGAAGCTTAAAGGAATATATTGGCAGCTTGCTAGAATATTGTCTTAAAGAAACAGATAGAGCAATTAAGATTTGCAATACGGAGTTTGGACCTATTAAATATATTGATGCACTAATAAGTGACAGAGAGTTTATAGAAGAATTGCTATCTATTTCTGATTATGAAAATATTTCAGGATACGAGGGAAGATATAAAAAATTAGAGGGCTATAAGTTTGCCAGATTGCAAAGTAGGGGTATGCCTGAGAATGTCAGTGAAGATTTAAAGGAAGAAGTAAAGGATATAAGAAACGATAACAAGAAGAGAATCTCTAAAATAAAGGAAAAGTATTATTCATACAGTGAGGATATTATTGAAGAGGATATGATTAAATGCTCAAAGCATGTTAAGGCTTTAGTAAGTTTAGTTAAGGATTTTATAAATGATTTTGCTATGGCAAAGCGAGATAAGAATATTATTGACTTTTCAGATATGGAGCATCTGGCACTTGAGATTTTAGTAGACCGAGATGATGCTGGTAATTATAAACCTTCTGCTGTTGCAAAAGAGATGTCAAAAGAGTTTGAGGAAATAATAATAGATGAATATCAGGATAGTAACTTATTACAAGAGGTTATTCTTAATGCAGTATCATCATGTGGTTATGAAGGTAGGAATAACAATATTTTCATGGTAGGTGATGTTAAGCAAAGTATATATAAATTTCGTCTTGCAAGACCGGAGTTGTTTCTTGAAAAATATAATTTATATCCAACTCATAATGAAAGTGATTGTAAGAGAATAACACTTTCAAAAAATTTTAGAAGTCGAAGAGAAGTATTAGATATATCAAATGTTGTTTTTTCGCAGCTAATGACTAAGTCACTGGGCGGAATAGAGTATGACGAGGATAATGCCTTGTACTATGGAGCAAGCTATGAAGAAGACACAAAAGTTTATACACCAGAAATATTGTTATTAGATACTACGAAAGATAAGTCAGAGGTAAGTGAAGATGTATTTGAAAATGAGGAGATAGCTGAGTTTGATGAAGATAATGACAATACAGCAATTGAATTAGAAGCTGTTATGGCTGCCAACAGAATAAAGGAATTAATATCACAGGGATTTAAGATTACAGATAAGTCAACGGGAAGCTTAAGAACTGCTAGATATTCAGATTTTGCTATATTATTAAGAGGAATGATTGGATATGCAAAGGTATATGAAGAGGTTTTTGCATCAAAGGGAATACCCTTAATAACAGGGGTTGGAACAGGATATTTTGATTCATTTGAAGTAAAGGCTATACTAGATTATCTATCTTTACTAGATAATCCTAGACAGGACATACCACTGGTGGGAGTGCTTAGAAATATATATAGATTTACCGAGGATGAGTTAGCAAATATTAGAATTAGAGGTTTAAAGCAAAATAAGAAATTATCTTATTATGAATGTTTATTGATTTCAAAGGATGAAAAGGCAGTTGATTTTATAAATGTATTTAATAAGTATAGAGAAATAACTCCTTATACCTCTATATATGATTTAATTGAAGTAATACTAAAAGAAACAGGATTTGGATATTTTATATCTTCGATGCAAGACGGACAAAAGCGTATGGCAAATATAAATATGCTTAAGGAAAAATCAATAGCATATGAAAGTAGTAGTTATAGCGGATTGTTTAACTTTATTAGGTATATGGAAAGATTAAAACAATACGACCAGGAACAAAATGCTGGTGATTTGTCCGTACAAAGCGATAGTGTAGTTATGATGACAATACATAAGAGTAAGGGTTTGGAATTTCCTATAGTTATACTGGCAGGACTTGGTAAAAAGTTTAATAAAAGTGATACAAGAGGCTCAATTGTTGTTCATCAGAATATGGGCATAGGTCTTAACTATCTTGACAGCAAAACGAATATAAAAGCTACCACACTTATAAAAGAGAGTATTGCAAATGAAATTGCAATCGAGAATATGTCAGAGGAGTTAAGGGTTTTATACGTGGCAATGACAAGGGCTAAAGAAAAACTTATTATGGTTGGTAATGGTACTATAGAGTCTAAGAAGAAAAAGTATTCTAAATTAACAGAACTAGAAAATGAAGAAATTCCTGCACAGATAATATTGGAAGCAGATAGTTTTCTTGACCTTTTACTGATGTCGTTATCAAGGCATAATGGAGAGATTGATGAAAAGATAATTAAGCCCTATGATTTAACTTATACTACACTAAAAGAAAAGGTTATTAAAGAGGATAGAAAACAGGCACTTAAAAACAGAAATACGTCCTATGTATATGATGAAGAAATCAAAGAGAAAATTAAAGAGAGCTTTTTATATTCATATCCATATAAAAATGACCTTGATTTAAAGGGAAAGGTAAGTGTATCAGAAATTAAGCATATGTTTATGAAAATGTATGATGATGATACTAATTTAAGTGACTTAGAAGACTTTTCAAGTTTTGATAATAATGTTTTTGAGACAGAAGAAAAACTTATCCCAAAATTCATTTCAAATGAAGAAAAATCTTCCGGTACAGAAAGAGGAAATGCTTTCCATAGAGTATTTGAACTAATTGATTATACAAGAGATTTATCAGGGGATAATCTTAAACTGCATATAGAAGAAATGCTTGAAAAAAATTATATTACAAGGAAAATGTATGATGTTTTAGATGTAAAAAAGGTGAGGGCATTTTTGGATTCTGATATTGGCTTAAGAATGAAGAATGCTGCAAGGCTTGGAAAGCTTTATAGAGAAAAGCAGTTTGTTATGGGAATATCAGCAAATAATGTAGATAGCAAATATTCAAGTGATGAAAAGGTATTGGTTCAAGGTATAATAGATGCGTTCTTTGAAGAGGACGGAAAAATAGTGGTAGTAGATTATAAAACGGATAATGTACCATCAATAAAAGACTTAAAGGCAAGATATGCATCACAGCTTGATTATTACGCTATGGCAATAAGCAATATAATGAATATGGAAGTTAAAGAGAAAAATATATATTCAGTGAAATTTAATGAAAGCATCAAGCAAGAATAAAGAGCTGTTGCGATAGCACAACAACTCTTTATTCTTGTAAAGTTCGCTATGCGAATCTTTTGTTCGCTATGCGAATCTTTTTTTAGATTCTATTTTTGTATATTCCAAGGTTACTTGCATTGGCTACATAAGAGCCAGTATCTATGTAGTTTATTACAGATTTTCCTGCAAATATTTCAGAGAGTAGTTCAAGAGGTCTACTGCCCCATATAAAGTTTCTCTGAGCTATTGCACATTTTATATGTCCACTTTCAATATATCTGGCAATTTGAGGTGTAAGATCAACTGTAATGATATCGAATGGTAAACCGTAAGTAGCAGCATACTTTCCAAGAGCAGCTCCCCAGTTAGTATTTGTAGCATATACTACATTTACATTTTTTTCATTATCTAAAATATCAGTTACATAACGTTTTACCTCGGCATCAGAAGGAGATGACAAGACACTTTTTGTTATAACGTTAATATTTGAAATAGACTTCAATTCATTAATAAAGCCATTCGCTCTATCCTCAATGGATTTCATAGCTACATCAGACCACATACCGACAACCACGCTTCCCTCATTACCAGAAACTTGCTTAGCAATATTGGCAGCATTTTTTCCAAGTTCAATACCGTTTGTTTCAATGAGAGAACTATATTTTACATTATCTAGCTTTGAGCTGATGAATACTATTTTTAAGCCTTTTGAACTAGCATTAGTTAACGCATTTGCAATAGAAGTAGATTCAACAGGGCTTATAACAATTGCAGAGAATCCATTATTTGTAAAATTATTTATAGCTTCTGTAATATCCTTTGAAGCAGCTTCTCTTGATGAAGGTGTGAAAAATTCTACATCATAGTTAAAAATTTCTGCAGTGTTCTTTGCTTCTCTTATAGTTGAATCCCAAAAAGGATCGTCAATATCAAAAATAAAGGCGACTTTCGTTTTTTCACGAACGATTTTATTTGTACGAATTTTTGAGCTTATAGAAGATAAAGCACTTAACTTGTCATTTAATTTTTTTGCAATTTGCTTAATTATATTTGTTGAACTTGCCTGACTCATTGTAAGCGAAACAACCTCTTGAGTAGTAGCAGAAGCTTCTTCTATTACTGAAGTAATATGTGTAACAGAACTAATAAGCTTTTCTTTTTCAGTTGAGAGACTTTGTACCTCATCATGGAATAGCGTTTGTTCTTCAATAAAATCATCAATAGTATTATTAATGTTTTCAAATGCGCCGATTACTTCGGATACAGCCACTTCTTGAGACTCAAAGGTAGACTTCGAACCATCAATTATTTCCTTTAAAACTTTCAACTCGCTTGTAATTTCATTGATTGAATTAGTAATGTTCGAGCTTGCTGAACTACTTTCTAATGAAAGATTACGAACTTCATTAGCAACAACTGCAAATCCACGACCGGCTTCTCCGGCTCTTGCAGCTTCGATAGAAGCGTTTAGTGAGAGCAAGTTAGTTTGTCTTGCGATTGCTTGAAGCGTATCGGTTATCTTATCTATTTTTTCTGTTTTTTCAAGTAGTAAATAGATAGCATTTGTAAGAGCAGTATTTGCTTTTAAATTTTCAGCTTGACTGGAACTTAGGTTGTCAATAGATGCTTTTCCGATATCGCTTATGTCACTCATGTTTTTCGCTTTATCAATAAGATTCTCTGATTTTGCAGTCATATCTTCAATCTTTTCAGAAAGACTATCAGCTATATTTTTACATTGATCAATATCTTCTAATTCGGATTCTGTACCATTTGCAATATACTTCGCTGAACTTTTTACGTTTTCAGATGAAGCAATTAGGCTGTCAATAAGCTTGTCCAACTGATTTGTAGTTGTAGATATTTCATCTAAATTCTCAGAGTAAAAGTTAAAAAAGTCCCTATAATTGTTATAAATTCCCTCCTCTCTTGAAGAATGGTTTTGATTTGATGCCTTAGAATTTGAAAAATCAAAGTTTTCAAATAAATCTAAATAAGACATTTTAGCGTTTTTGCTTTTAGACATATTCCCTCCCTTTATGCTTAATTTGTTGTTTCAGATGTTGCGTTCTCAGAAGTTGTCGTCATAACTTCTGATGATGTAGTTTCTGGTTCTTTTGTTATGACAAGAGTTACTGTTTCGGAGTTTGATATACCTATTTTATCAGTAATAGTGTATGTTATAGTGTATGTTCCAACTTCTATTTTTAAATTGTTTTTAACAATATTATCCAATGTTTTGTCATATGAGATTACAAGGGAAGATAATATATCTTCAGACTCATAACTGAGTGCGGATGTAATGTTTTCTGGAAGTACAGTACTTATAAGAGTCAGTACATTTATTTGCTCCTCAAGAAAATCCAGTTCATTTTTAGCTATAGAAAGCGTAGGTGCAGTTCTTACTACAAGTGTTGCAGTTGCAGTTTTCGAGACACCAGTAAAATCTTTTATAGTATAGATTATAGTGTAACTGCCGGCAGTAGAAATAGCAGTATCAAAAGGTACTGGATTTCTATTTATATCGGTTAGTTTGTAGGTCACTGCCGAGGAAACATCAAGTCCTGCGGAATTGGATGCTGTTATACCATCAAGTAGGTTAACAGAAGTTCCTAGTAATGTATTTATAGTTGAATTTTTAATGTTTAGTTTAACAGGAGTAATTGGAACTTCAGTTCCATCAAAAGTAAAAAAGGCAACGTTTAAGTCTACATATTTGCTACCTATACCATCAACATATCCTGTATGAGAATACTGCCACATTTGAAATGGGTAGTTAAACGAAGGTAAAACATCACCGGCTTTATATTGAACTCCAGTATATTTGTATTTTGAAAAACAGTTTGCAACCCAACACTTATATTTGCTTGTAATTTCTTCTGTATTGTATCTTGACATTAGATCACTTTGACTTGCATATACCATAGGGGTATATCCAGCCGCTTTTATAATGTCGCAAAACGTGGAGGCAATGGCATTCATTTGAGTCTTTGATAAATAAGCATATTCAGTACGATAATCACCTGATGTTTCCCAGTCAAATACAACTGGATATGTAAATTTATATCCTTTTATAGCTTCAAGCATAAGTGAAGCCTCTTCACGAGCTTCTTGAACAGTAATAGCTTGGGAAAAGAAGTATACACCGACTTGAACTCCATTAGATAAAGCTCCATTAATATTTTGTTCAAACTTAGAGTCAATATATAATGCACCATCTTTGCCAGTAGAACGTCCAGCAACTTTAATTATTGCAAAATCAATACCAGAAGCTTTTACTTTTGCCCAGTCAATATCACCTTGCCATTTGGATACATCAATGCCTTTTACAACTTTTGTGACTTCATTAACAGCAGGAGTTGTAACAGGAGTAGTAGGTTTTTTTTCGATTGAAGCTGTAGTAGTAGGTTCTGTGTTTTGTTCAGCAGCATGTTGTTTGGGATCAAACTCTTCTTTATCTTCACCAATATTTAAGTCTTCAAGTGCAATTGTTTCAGGCATGATTACAGTAGTTGTTTCTGGTTCAGTAGTTGCTTCTTCAGTGGTAGTTTCTTTTATAGTAGTATCTATTTCCGTAGTCATTTCTTCAGTAGTAGTCTTGTCGACTGTAGTGATTTCTATATAAGTTTCACTATTTGAGTCCATATCCTTTTTAGACAATGTGATTTCTTTGATAACTATAACACCAATAACAGTTAAAGATGCAACTAAAGTAATAGTAGCAAAAGCAACCAAAACAGTGTGTTGATTAGAAAATAGTGAAGAAAATTTTGCTTTTATAAATGAAAAAAATGTCATATTAATAATGTATAAATAATATTTATACAAGTCCTCCTTTGCTTATAAAACGTTAATCTGTAAACGAAACCATATAGTATTATATTACTATAGAATAGTTCTTTTTGCAATCATTTAAAATTTTGTTGTTATTGAGATAAGAATATTGTATACTATTTTAATGGATAAATGGAAAATTGGAGGTAAAAAGTTGGAAAATAATATTTATAACGCGGGACT